>CAZAYJ010000049.1:0-8162 GCA_964489335.1 uncultured Planctomycetia bacterium | reverse complement strand
CGCCGAAGATAAACCCCCGGGATTCCACAGAAACAACATAATCTATATTCTTACCTTTGACGGCTTGAGCCAAGCCGTCAATGGCTTTCTTAAATGCAGTTTTATTCTTTAAAAGAGTGGTGATGTCATAAAAGAGGATGCCTTGTTTTGGAAAATCTGGGATGCTGCGGATATATTTCTTTAATGTGTCAGCCATGCGGTATCTCCCCTATCACTGTCGGTTTAATACAAGCGTGGATTCCCTCTTAACCAATTTTGTCGGCAAAACAACCTTGACCGGCTGTTTCTCTCGCTCCATCACAATCTGGTTCAATTTTTCTAGAGCCAGCCGGCCCATCTCGACGATCGGCTGTGACACGGTCGTCAGACGCACCTGGCTGTAGCCTGCGACGGGATTATCGTCAAACCCTACAAGAGAAAGGTCCCACGGGATACGGATGCCTTCGGCGCGCGCCTCATCAATCACTTCCAGCGCCATGACGTCGCTGGCGGCAAAAATAGCCGTAGGTTTATCTTCAAGATTCAGCAACACCCGCGCGGCCGCTCTAGCCGGCGTCCTTAAGAAAAAACCCTCCTGGATATACTGTCTGGGGATAACCAACCCGTATTTCGCCATAGCTTGTTTATATCCTTCCAAGCGAGCCTCGCCCGCCTGTGTGTTCAGGTCCCCGGCGATCGTGGCAATCTTAGTATGACCAAGCTTGACGAGATATTCGACGACGTCCATCGCCGCCTTGCGGTTATCGATAGCAATACAGTTGATATCCTCGCTGAAATAATTATTCATGACCAGACACGGAATCCCTGTCTTCATGAATTCCAAGAGCTTTTTCTTGTCGCCGTCGATGTCGGCAAAAATAACACCTTTCACGTATCCGGCACGGATGGATTCGCTGGTGGCCCAGTCGGCGTGCTTTTGGCGCTCTGTTATGTGGATGAGGATATCCGCTTTGAGCCTGCTGGCTGCCGCTGTAACACCCTTAATAACCTCGGAGGCAAAAAAGGAATGGAAGACATCTTCAAACCTGGGAATGACCAATGTATAAAATTTTGAATCTGCCATTTAAAGCCTGGCCTCCTTGTCCTGTTCGACGACGAATTTCTTGAGTTTCTTTAAGGCGTTTTCCTCAATCTGCCGGACGCGCTCCCTGGACACGTTGAGCTTCTTGGATACTTCGGCCAGCGTATAGATATTGCCGTCCTTGAGGCCGAACCTCAAGTCCAACACATCGCGTTCGCGTTCATTGACGATGCCCAAAAGCCCGCTCAGGCGTTCCTTGTTGAAGAACTGGTCGATCTCTTTTTCCGGCGTCGTTGTCGTCTTGTCTTCGATCAGGTCGATAATCTCGTTGCCGCCGTCATCATCGATAGGCGCATCCAGAGACGACGTCTTGTTGATGTAGCCGCGTATCTTGGAGACCTTTTCGGCTGTCATGCGCATGGAACGCGCGATCTCTGAATCCGTCGGCATGCGTTTGAGCTTGCCCATCAGCCGCTCGTTCGTCTTCTTGTATTTGGACAAAAGCTCGTTGACATAGACGGGGATGCGAATCGTGCGGGACTGGTCAAAGACGGACCGCGTGATACTCTGCTTGATCCACCAGGCGGCGTATGTCGAAAAACGGAACCCTTTGTTGGGGTTGAATTTTTCGACCGCCTTCATCAGACCGACATTGCCTTCTTCGATTAAATCCATCAAAGGGATGCCCAGATACATGTATTTCTTGGCGATGTTGATGACGAGACGCAGATTGGCGCGGATCATATGATCCCTCGCCTCCTTGTCTCCGCGCTGCGCCCTTTTAGAAAGATCCACCTCTTCTTTTGCAGTCAAGAGAGGGATCTTGCGTACTTCTTTGATATAAGACTTGATATTTTCCATAAAAAGTTGGCGAGTTGACGAGTTGCGGATCAACGGGTTAATACCTAACCCGCCAACCCGCAACTCGTTTATCCGCTAAACTCTGCTATTTCTTTTTCCCCTTCTTCGCCGGCTTATTCGCCAGCACTGCCCGGGCCGCCGCCAGACGCGCAATCGGCACGCGGAATGGCGAACAGGAGACGTAATTCATTCCTGCGCGGTAGCAGAAGTCGATCGAGCGCGGATCGCCGCCATGTTCGCCGCAGATGCCGACCTTGAGTTTCTTGTTCGTCTTGCGACCGCGGTTAATGCCTGTTACGATCATCTCGCCGACGCCTTCCTGGTCGATCGTCTGGAACGGGTCGTCTGCCAAGATCCCCTTCTTAAGGTATTCCGGCAGGAACGCCCCGATATCATCGCGCGAGAACCCGAAAGTCATCTGCGTTAAGTCGTTGGTCCCGAAGGAAAAGAACGAAGCGACCTCGGCGATCTTGTCAGCCACGAGAGCGGCGCGCGGGATCTCGATCATCGTGCCGAACATATGGTCAATCTTCTTCAAACCGAACTTGTTCAAGACTTCCGTATAAACTTTCTTGGCGATATCCAACTGGTCCGTCAATTCCTTGACGGTACAGACAACGGGGATCATAATCTCCGGAAAAACCTTCTTGCCAGCTTTCAAGAGCTCGGCCGCTGCTTCCAGGATGGCGCGGAACTGCATCTCGCTGACTTCAGGGTATGTGATCCCGAGACGGACACCACGATGCCCCATCATCGGATTGGATTCAGCCAGACTGTCCGACCTCTTCTCCAGCTCTTCCATGGAGATATTCAGGCTGCCAGCCAGCGTTTCTCGCGCCTGCTGTTGATGCGGAACGAATTCATGCAACGGAGGATCCAGGAGGCGGATTGTTACTGGCAGGCCTTCCATGGCCTCCAGCGTCGCCTTGATGTCGCTCTTGACGTGCGGAAAGAGCTCATCAACAGCCTTCTGCCTCTCCTCTGAGCTCGACGACATAATCATCTTGCGCAACTTGAAGAGAGGTTCTTCGGAACCCTTGCCGTAAAACATATGTTCCGTCCTGAACAACCCGATGCCCTCAGCCCCGAATTGCCTGGCCTTCCTGGCATCATCAGGCGTATCGGCATTGGTGCGGATATTTAACGTCCGGATGCTATCGCAGATCTTCAGGAACTCATTGAGAATCTTGTTTTCAGACGAAGCATCCATCATCTTCAGCTGTCCCTTGTACACAAGACCCTTGGTACCGTTAAGCGTAATCCACTCGCCTTCACGCAAGGTCCCCGCACCTTCAACCTCTACCTCTTTCTTCGACAGGTCAATCTCCAGCGCGGAGCATCCCACAACGCAGCACTTGCCCCAGCCGCGGGCTACAAGGGCCGCATGAGATGTCATGCCTCCTCTGGCCGTCAGAATGGCTTCTGCGGCGCGCATCCCGTCAATATCCTCCGGATTCGTCTCTTCGCGCACAAGGATGACTTTTTTGCCTTCCTTGGACAAGCGGATGGCGTCGGCCGACGTAAAAACGATCATGCCGCAGGCGGCACCCGGACCTGCCGGAAGCCCCTTGGCCAAAGGTTTGTTCGCCTTTTCTTCGGAAGGATTGATGATCGGATGCAAAAGCTCATCCAGCTGTTCAGGCGTCACGCGGCTGACCGCCGTCGCCTTATCGATGAGCTTCTCTTTGACCATGTCGGTTGCGATCTTGACGGCGGCCGGGCCGTTTCTCTTACCGATACGGCACTGAAGCATAAACAATCTGCCCTTTTCAATCGTGAACTCGATATCCTGCATATCGCGGTAATGTTTCTCCAGACGCTTCTGGATATCAAAAAGTTCCTTGTACACCTTTGGCATCTTACGCTCTAGGGTCTCCAGGTCTTTGTTATGCTCGCTCTGTGAATACTGATTGATGGGCGCCGGCGTCCGGATGCCTGCGACGACGTCCTCGCCCTGCGCATTGACCAGATACTCCCCGTAAAACGCCGCATCGCCGTTGCCGGGATTGCGCGTAAAGGCCACGCCCGTCGCAGAATCATCCCCCATGTTGCCGAACACCATGGTCTGGACGTTGACAGCCGTTCCCCATTCATGCGGGATATGCTCGATATTTCTGTAGGCCACGGCGCGCTTGCCGTTCCACGAAGAAAAAACTGCGCCGATACCGCCCCAAAGCTGACCCATGGGGTCATCCGGGAAATCGCTGCCAAGCACCTCTTTAATCTTTTTCTTGAATTCTGCACACAGGAATTTCAGATCATCAACCTTCAGGTCTGTATCAGATTTGTAGCCCTTTTTCTTCTTGAGCTCATCCATGATACGTTCCAGTTGACGACGGATTCCCATATCGTCCTTTGGCTCGATACCGGCAGCCTTTTCCATGACGACGTCCGAATACATCATGATGAGGCGACGATATGCGTCATAAACAAAGCGGGCATTACCTCCGGACTGCTTGACCAACCCCGGAATCGTTTTCTCTGTCAGGCCAACATTTAAAACAGTCTCCATCATGCCAGGCATAGATTTTCTTGCTCCTGACCGCACGGAAACCAATAAAGGATTATCTGTATCTCCGAATCTCTTCCCCATCAACGCTTCAACCTTTTTAAGCGCCTTCTCCACTTCCTCTTTCAAACCGGCTGGATACTTTTTCTTGTTTTGATAATAATACGTACAGACTTCCGTCGTGATGGTGAATCCTGGCGGCACGGGTAACCGGAGTTTAGGATGCCCTGCCATCTCTGCCAGGTTGGCGCCTTTACCGCCCAACAGGTTCTTCATGCTTTCATTACCATCTGCCTTGCCGCCCCCAAAAAAGTACACATTCTTCTTGCTCATCTGCCTTACCGCTCCTTTCGAATGCGCCACGCGCACGTGGCCACCATTCCCCATGCGCACATGCGGGGCTATTATTTTAATCTGTCCAACAAATATGTTTTGAGCTGCGAAATCTCGACGCGCTCCTGTTGCATCGTATCACGGTCGCGCACCGTGACTTTTTTGTCTTCCAATGAATCCATATCCACGGTCACGCAGTACAACGTGCCGACCTCGTCCTGCCGGCGATATAATTTGCCGATCGCGGCCGTATCATCATACACCAAAGGGATCTCTTTCATCATGTCTTCGGCGATGTCGCGGGCCAAACCGACCAGCGGCGGCCTGTTCTTCAGAAGCGGCAGAACAGCCACCTTGACTGGCGCCAGTTCCTTGGAAAACTTCAGCACGACGCGAATATCGTCTTTAACTTTTTCTTCGTGGTAGGCATCGACCAGGAACGCCAAAACAGCCCTGTCCACGCCGCCGGACGGCTCAATGATGTGCGGCCTGATTTTTTTGTTCTCTTGCGCATCAAAAATCACCATCTCTTTGCCGCTGAACTGCTCATGTTGTTTCAGATCAAAATCGCTCCTGTTGGCGATCCCTTCCAGCTCCGACCAGCCGAACGGAAATTCATATTCGATATCCGAACAGGCCTTGGCATAGTGCGCCAGCTCATCCTGGCCGTGAGGACGGATACGCAGATGCTCTTTTTTGATGCCGTAACGGATATACCAGCCGTAACGCTCCTGAATCCACGATTGATACCACTTGTCGTCCTCTTCGGGCTTGACGAAATATTCTATTTCCATTTGTTCAAATTCACGGGTGCGAAAAGTGAAATTGCCGGGTGTGATTTCGTTGCGGAAGGATTTGCCGATCTGCGCGACGCCAAAGGGAAGTTTTTTGCGCGTCGTATCCACGACGTTGAGAAAATTCACAAAGATCCCCTGGGCTGTCTCAGGACGCAAGTAAGTGACGGCGCTCTCATCCTCGACGGCCCCCAGGGATGTTTTCATCATCAGATTGAACATCCGCGCCGGGGTTTGGCGCAGGTCAATCTTTGAACCGCACGACGGACAGATACGCTCTTCGGATTCTGCGCCTTCCTTGAGATGGTCCAGGCGAAAACGTTTCTTGCAGACCTTGCAATCGACCAGAGGATCAGCAAAACCATCCACATGGCCCGAAGCCTTCCACACTTGGGGATGCATCAGGATCGCGCAATCCAGGCCCACCATATCCATTCTGTCCTGGACCACAGATTTCCACCAGAGATTTTTGACGTTACGCTTCAATTCCGCGCCCAGCGGGCCATAGTCCCAGACAGAACCAAGGCCCCCGTAAATCTCTGAGCTCTGAAAGATAAACCCTCTGCGCTTGCAGAGAGAAACAATCTTGTCCATTAAGGATGTATCTGCCATGGAATAAACATGTTTAAAAAGAGGCGCATCTTTGGGGTTTTCGTGCCTTGCGGCACGCCTGCCTTCAATGGCGGCAGTCAAGAAGATACTATTTTTACTCTAAAAACAAGGCCGTGTCAAGCTAAAACAGTCTGCATGAGAATAAATTTTCACGCACATGAGCCTTTGAATGGCTCATATATATCCTCTAAACGGCGTCTTTTCCTTCTGTGAGATGAATGTTTTTGAATTCCTCGTCTTTGATCTTAAAGATGTGCTCGTCAGCCGGAAACTTCCCCTCCCGGACCTCATCCCTGAAAGTTTCAAACGCCTTGACCATGTCCTGGCTCATCCGGGCATACGCCTTGACGAACCTCGGTTTATACCGCTCAAAGAGCCCGAGCATATCGTGGGTCACAAGGACCTGGCCGTCGCAAAACGGGCCGGCGCCGATGCCGATGGTCGGGACGGCAAGAGCCTCCGTGACTAGACGCGCCACGCGGTCCGGAACACACTCCAGTAAAACGGCAAAACACCCTATCTTCTCAAAATCACTCGCCTGGCGGACAAGGGCGCGCGCAGCCGAAGCATCCTTGCCCTGAACTTTGAAACCGCCTAATTTATCTGCAGTCTGCGGCGTCAAACCCACGTGCCCCATAACAGGAATTCCTGCCCGAATAACCTGCCCGGCGGCTTCAAGCGCCCGGTCAAACCACTCAATCTTGACAGCGTCACAGCCAGCTTCGCGGATGAAACGAGCCGCGTTTTCAGCGCTCTGCGCGACGTCTTTCTGATAAGCCTCATAGGGCATATCCCCGATCAAGAACGTATGCGGCGCCCCCCTCCTGACAGTAGAAGCATGATAAATCATCTGGTCCATGGTCACGTCTTTGGTAGACTCAAAACCTAAAACCACGTTGGCAACGGAATCACCGACAAGAATCATGTCGATTCCAGCGGATTCGACGGCATGGGCCATCGGATAATCGTATGCCGTCAGCATCGTTATCTTCCGCCTGCCCTTAAGACCTTGAATATCCTTAACAGAAAGTTTATCGCTCATAGTTTTATAGCTAGTAGTGTTACGTCCCCTGATACATTAACTCTTGGACAAAAAACGCTTCACGTCATCCTTGATTCTCTCCTTGTGAATCGCAAAATGTTCATTGTGGCCGCCTGTCGTCGCCACAAAGACCTTTTCAGCGCCGTAAGCGTCATAAAGTATCCGGCTCATGTCAAAGGGGACAATCTCATCGTTACGGCTGTGAATGAACATCACCGGCACTTTCACGGAAGCCATTTTGTGCACCGTATCGTATTTGGACGCCAATAGAAATGACGGCAGGAACGGATATACACGCTTACCCATCTCTGCCACCGACGTAAAAGCCCCCTCAAGGATCAACGGTCCGGTCGGCAGGCGGCTGGCCAATTCCGCAGCCACCGCTGAACCAAGAGACTCGCCGTAAAGAACGATCTTGTCCGGAGCAAACCGCCTGACTCTCGTCAAATAATCATAGCCTGCGCGGGCATCCGCATAGAGACCCTTTTCTCCCGGCAGGCCCGTGCTCAGTCCATAACCCCGATAATCAAGGATAAAAACAGGATAGCCGAGATCATGAAAAAACCGGATCTTCTCCAGCCTATGACTGATATTACCGCCATTGCCGTGCAAAAAATAAATGACCTTATCTGCCGGGGCCGGAATATACCAACATGACAATCGCGGACCGTCGGCAGCAACCAAGACCACTGATTCAAAAGACAGGTGGATCTGCGACGGGTCGGCTGTCATGTCTTTATAAGGATAATACAAAGAGCGAAATTCAAGAAAACGCACGTACACAAGTACAAAAATAATACCGATAATCACGTAGAGCATGAAACGACCCGCTTTCCAGCGCATATTATTTATGCTTTGTGCGGCGAGGCACCCCCAAAAGGCTGTAGATATCCACCCAAGGCCTACGGCTCTTTAAGATGCCAAAAGATACTCGCCTGGCGTCGTAATAAGCGATCCCCGCATAACAATGGCCTGCGGCGCGCGTATAAC
>CAZAYJ010000048.1:0-8196 GCA_964489335.1 uncultured Planctomycetia bacterium | reverse complement strand
CCCGCACATGTTTGAGGAGGCGTGCGGGGTTTTTGTCTTTACGGCCCGTCAGAAAGAACATATGGGACAGGAAAGGTATGTATACCGATTTGATTTTGATAAAGGAGGGTCGAGTATTTATGTCTCGCACCTGGATCTCTTGCGACTGTTGGGCCGGGCTGCCCGACGGGCTGAACTTCCAGTGGTCCTGACGGAAGGATTTCATCCGCGCATGAAGATTAAGCTCTTCCGTGCCGTCAAGCTGGGCGTGGAAGCGTATGGCGAGACAGGGGAGATTGTTCTCAGGGAACGCCGCAATGAAAACGACATCCGCAAGAGCTGGCAGAAGGAACTGCCGGCCGGTATTGTCATCCAGCGGCTCACATTTGCCCCGTAAGAGAAACGGGGTTTGTTAGGAGGCATCAGGTGAAAAAGAAAGAAATATTGATTAATTTTGAACATCAGGAGCGGCGTGTCGCCTTTCTTGAGGACGGTAAGCTGGAGAATTATTTCGTAGAGCGCGCGCAGGACCGTACGATCCTCGGAAATATTTATAAGGGGCGCGTCGAGACGATTGTGCCTTCCGTCGGAGCGGCGTTTGTCAACGTCGGCATGGAAAAAAACGGCTTTTTGTATCTGAACGATACGCTGGCCATGGCCATGGAGACGGAAGACATCGATCTCAAAGAGGGCGCCGATGGCGGCGGCAAGAGGCCGGAACACGTCCAGCTCAAGGAAGGCCAGGAATTGTTGGTCCAGGTGACCAAGGAACCCTTCGGGACCAAGGGGCCGCGGTTGACGACGCATATCAGCCTCCCCGGTCGTTATCTGGTCCTTATGCCGTTTGAGCGCCACTTCGGCATTTCCAAAAAGGTGTCGGACGACGCCGAAAGGCATCGTCTGCGCGCGATCCTCAGCGGCCTGAAGGTCCCTGAACATATGGGTGTTATCATGCGGACGGTCGCCTGGGGGGCGACGGAGAAGGAGATCCAGCGCGATTTCCAATTGCTTCTGCGTCTCTGGGACCGCATCGACAAGGCCGGCCATAAGCGCAACGCGCCGTTCTTGATTTATGAGGACTATGATCTGGCCTTGCGGATGCTGCGTGATTATTTTAACGAAGAGATCGATTCTATTTGGGTGGATTCCAAAGATGAATTCAGGAGAGTTCTGCGTTTTGTCCGGTCGTATATGGCACGATTGAGCAACGCCGTCAAATTCTACAGGGATAACACGCCTCTTTTTGAAAAAAAAGGGATAGAAGGCGAGATTGAAAAGCTGTATGCCATTAAGGTGTTCCTGAAGAGCGGCGCCTATATCGTCATCGAGCCGACAGAGGGCCTGACCGTCATTGATGTCAATTCGGGAAAGTTCCGTAAGAAGAACATCTCGCAGGAGCAGATGGCTTTTTCCGTGAATTGCGAATCGGCCAGGGAGATCGCCCGCCAATTGAGGCTGCGTGATGTCGGGGGCATCATCGTCATTGATTTTATCGACATGATGGAGGAGAAGCACCGGCGTGAACTGATTAATGTCTTCAAGTCCGCCCTGTCCAGCGATCGCGCCAAGACTGATGTGCTGGGGATTTCCAAGCTCGGTTTGATCCAGATGACGCGCGAGCGCACCCACCGGACACTGGAGAGCATCTCGTATAAGGACTGTCCTTATTGTCAGGGGAAGGGGAAGGTTAAATCCGCCTTTTCCATTGCGCTGACGGCCTTAAGGGAGCTCAAGACGCATATCTTGAAGAACAAGGTCAGGAAGGCTACGATTGAGGTCCATCCGGATGTTGCGGCAAGCCTTAATAATGAGAATTTTCAGGCTTTGCGCAGTCTCTGCCGCCGTTTTGGGGTGAGGTCCGACGTTAAGGCCCATGCAGATTTTCATATAGAAAAGGTCGTGATTAGCTAGAAGCGCGCCGCGGCGGTTTTTTGACGTTTCTAAGTAGATATTGACGGATTCATCCCCGGTGTGTTATATTACTCGTCTTTCAGAGCTTGCTACGAGGCCCTTGTTTACAACAAAAAGCTCTTGGAGATACTGAAGTTCTGTCAAACGGGCAGTTTAATTTTATCATTGGCCACTATCCACTAACTACTGATTACTTAAAAGGAGCTAGTTATGTACGCAGTAATACAGACAGGCGGCAAGCAGTACAAGGTGAGCTCAGGCGATGTGCTGGCAGTTGAGTGTATCGATAACAAGAAGGATGTGACCTTTCATCAGGTACTTTTGATCTGTGACGGCGAAAAGGTGGCCGTCGGACAGCCGTATCTCAAGGGGGCGAAGGTCACGGCCGAGGTTATGGGCAGCATCCGCGGGCCGAAGCTTATTTCTTTCAAGTACAGGCGCCGTAAAAGCTCGCGTCGTTTGCACGGCCATCGGCAGGACTTAACGCAGATTCGCATCAAAGAGATCGCGGCAGCATAGATATTACACAAAGGACGGAAGACAGGGAACGGAGGGTAGGGGTAGACGGGATTTTTTGTCCTCTGCGCTCTGTTCTTGCAATCTGTTTGAGCAGATGTTTATTGACACAGCCAAGATTCATGTCAAGGCCGGTGACGGCGGCAACGGCTGCCAGAGTTATTTCCGGGATACACGGGTTGAACACGGCAAGCCTAACGGCGGCGACGGCGGCGACGGCGGCGACGTGGTTTTGAGGGCCGACAAGGGTATTTACACGCTTTTGGATTTTCAGTATCAGAGGCATTTCAAGGCCCAAAATGGCAAACACGGTTCCAGTAATGACAAGGCCGGTGCCAGGGGTGATGATTGTCTGATCCGTGTCCCTGTGGGGACCGTTGTGACGGACCTGGATACGGATTGTCTAATCCGCGATCTGGATCAAGATGGTATCGAGGTTGTTGTCGCCTGCGGCGGGCGCGGCGGACGGGGCAACAGCCGGCGGCATGATGCCGAAACAGGGCAGCCGGGCGAAGAAAAAAATATCGGCTTCAACCTGAAATTGATCGCTGATGTGGGTATTGTTGGTTTTCCCAATGCCGGCAAGTCGACTTTGATTTCAAAGATTTCAAACGCCACGCCAAAGATTGCAAGTTATCCTTTCACCACCAAGGCCCCGACGCTGGGCGTGGTGAGACTTGAAGACCGCGATACGGACATTATCGTTGCGGATATACCTGGCTTGATCGAGGGGGCCCATAGAGGCAAGGGGCTTGGCGACAGGTTTCTGAAGCATGTGGAGAGGACCAAGATTCTTGTCCACCTGATCGATATGGCCGGCGTGGATGGCCGCGACCCTTGCGATGATTATCGTATTATCAATAAAGAGCTGGAGGCGTTTTCTGAGGAACTCGCGGACAAGAAGCAGATTATCGTCGCCAACAAGATGGACCTTGAGGCGGCTCGGGCGCATCTGAAGGTTTTTCGAAGCCGTTGCCGCAAGAAGATCATGGCCGTCTCTGCTTTGCAGGGGGAGGGTCTAAAGGAGCTCCTTGAAGAAATCAGCAAACACCTCTCAAAAGATCGTCATTAAGATCGGCGCCAGTCTGCTGACCGGAGGCCGCACGACGATCGTCGCCGAGAATCTGGAGCGACTTGTTCGTCTGGTTGCCGGATGTTATCGCGACGGCCGCAAGGTGATTCTTGTGACGTCTGGGGCTGTGGCGAGCGGATTGGAGATTCTGGGATTTAAGAGGCGTCCGACTGCTTTGTCTGAACTTCAGGCCGCCGCTGCCGCCGGACAGAATATTCTCATGCAGGCCTACGCGTCTGAGTTTGCCAAACACGGTCTACAGTGCGCGCAGATCCTGATCACGCGGGAGGATTTTCATGACCGGCAGCGTTATCTGAATGCCCGCAACACGATCAACACTCTTTTGCGCCATGGCGTGATCCCGGTGCTCAATGAGAACGACGCCATTTCGACTGAGGAGATTAAATTCGGCGATAACGATACGCTTTCAGCCAGGGTCGCAGCGGCTGTGGAGGCCGACGGGCTCCTGATTCTATCCGATATCGACGGATTGTTTGGAAGCTTTGACAGCAAAAGCGGCACAGGGAGGAATCTCTTGGCCGAGGTGGCGGTCATTACGCCCGACATCGAACGCTTGGCCTGCGGTACCGACAAGGTCGGTTGTGTAGGCGGCATGTCGACGAAGATCGCCGCGGCGCGCATCGCGACCAATGCCGGCATTCCTGTTCTTTTGGCCAATGGTCTCAAAAGTTCTTTAAAGATTGCTTTTGAGTCGTCTAAAGAACATGACGGGACGCTATTTTCCGTTGTCTCTCGCCTCGGGAGTAAAAAACACTGGATCGGTTTCGAAGCCGAGGTTAGGGGCAAGATCATTGTTGACGACGGTGCCAAAGCGGCTTTGACGACCCGGGGGCGCAGTTTGCTGGCACCGGGTGTCAAGGGCGTCGAAGGAGATTTCCGGACCGGTCAAGTGGTTGATATATGCGATCTTAAAGGGGTTTGTTTCGCCAGGGGGAAGGTTAATTTTTCTTCTTTGGAATTGAACGAGATCAAACAGAAGAAAGCGAAGAAAGAGGTCGTCCACAGAGACGATCTCGCTATCCTGGATTAGTGATGAAGAAGGCGAAAAAGATAAAGAGTTCGACGCTTGAGGGGAGGTTGCGCGCAATGGCATGCCGTGCGCGCCAGGCTTCGCGCGCTCTTGCGTCGTTAAGCACCGTCAAGAAGGACGAGATTCTGCGCGCTATGGGGTCGGCGCTTGTGGGGCAGGCGGCATTGATTCTTGAGGCGAACAGAAAAGACGTTGCCCTTGCCGTTAAAAAAGGTCTTTCTCGGGCGTTCATCGAGCGCTTGAAGCTTGATGAGAAGCGTATCGGCGAGATGGCGACATCTCTTACTGAGGTTTCCAAACTTGACGATCCTGTCGGGACGGAGATCAAGACGTGGAGCCGGCCGAACGGCCTTTTGATTTCCAAAGTCCGCGTCCCCATCGGCGTTATCCTTGTCATCTATGAATCCCGGCCGAACGTCACATCGGATTGCATTGGGTTGTGTTTTAAGTCCGGCAATGCCGTGATTTTGAGGGGCGGTAGCGATGCAATCGCCTCAAATACGGTTATCTTCAATATTCTGCAGAAGGTTATTGCAGATGCGGGGGTCCCCGGGGATGTGGTCAGTCTTGTCAAGACAACGGATCGCAGGGCCATCGACATGCTTTTGCAGATGGATCAGGAGATCAATCTTGTCATGCCCAGGGGCGGCGAAGCCCTTATTCGGGAAGTCAGGGACAAATCAAAGATCCCTGTTATTAAGCATTACAAGGGCGTCTGCCATATCTTCGTGGATAAGAGCGCCGATCCGGCCATGGCCCAGAAGATTGTTTTGAACGCCAAGGTCCAGCGTCCGGCCGTCTGTAACGCCGTTGAGACCCTTTTGGTGCATCAGGATGTCGCCGGGACATTTTTGCCCGTCATGGTTGAAGCGCTCCGCAAGGCAGGCGTCGAGGTAAGGGGATGCCGCCGGACGCGTCAGATCGTCTCCGGGGTCGCCTTGGCGACGGAGGCGGATTGGTATGCCGAATATCTCGATCTTATCCTTTCGGTTAAGGTGGTCAAGGATGTCCGGGAGGCCATTGACCACATTAATCATTATGGTTCTTCCCATTCCGATGCCATCGTCACGCAGGACCAGGAAAATGCAGAGCTCTTTTTAAAAGACGTGGATTCTGCCTGTGTTTATGTCAATGCGTCCACCCGTTTTACGGACGGTTACCAGTTTGGTCTGGGGGCGGAGATTGGTATCTCGACGGACCGCCTGCATGCCCGTGGACCGATGGGCCTCGAGGAATTGACGACCTATAAATACGTGATACGAGGGACGGGACAGATACGGGAATAATGGCGTTTGTTGAGTTTATTGTGTGCGTAGAGTTAAAACAATAACTCAGCAAGCTCAATAGACTCAAGGAACCCCATGAGCTCAAAGATCGGTATCTTGGGCGGTACCTTCAATCCGGTTCATTTCGGGCATCTGATCCTTGCCGAACAGGTCAGGGGACAGCTAGGGCTCGACAAGGTGATTTTTGTGCCTGCGTTTATGCCGCCGCATAAAAGCAACCTTGAGGTGATCCCGGCCAGACACCGTTTTGAGATGCTGAAGCTGGCCGCGGGGAACAACAAGGATTTCTCCGTTTCAGATATCGAAATCCGCCGCAAGGGCAAGTCTTATACGGTAGATACGCTGCGTCAGATTAAGAAGAAGCATCCGCACGCCGCGCTCTTTTTTATTTGCGGCTCCGATCTGGTATCGGAGATTCCTAGCTGGAAGAATGTCGACGAGATCTATGCGCTGGCAACATTTGTCCTGGCCCGTCGGCCGGGATACGGCAGGCGTCTGAGCGGACGGCCTTTTATCAAGATCAATGTCGCGCAGGTGGATATCTCTTCTTCTTTGATCCGCAAACTCAGGCGCGAAGGGCGCTCGATCCGTTATCTGACGCCCAATAGCGTGGTGAAATATATCGAAAGGCACAGGCTTTACCAATGAAGATTAAAGTCGGACCATCTATATTGGCTGCGGATTTTGCAAATCTGGCCCAGGAGGTCAGGCGTGCCAAGGAAGCGGGCGCTGATTTTCTACATGTGGACGTTATGGACGGCCACTTTGTCCCCAATATCACCATCGGTCCCGGTGTCGTCGCCGCCCTGCGCAAGGTGACGGATCTGCCGATTCATTCCCATTTGATGATTGAGAACCCGCAGGATTACCTTGCGCCTTTTGCCAAAAGCGGTTCGGACATCATCAGTTTTCATATCGAGGCGCTGGGAAAGTCGAGGCACGCGCGCATCAAAGAAGCCCATGGCATCATTCAGGCATTAAAGAAACTTAAGGTCCGGCCGGCCTTGGCCTTGAATCCGTCGACGCCTATGGCGGACATCAGGGATCTTCTGGAAAAGCTGGACTGGGTGCTGGTGATGAGCGTTAATCCTGGCTTCGGCGGTCAGGAGTTCATCTCAGCCGTTTTGCCGAAGATTTCTGAGCTCAGGCGGATTTTCCCCGGAGACATCGAAGTGGACGGTGGCATTAACGATAGGACGGCCCGCGAGGTCGTTCGGTGCGGCGCGAATCTGCTCGCCGCCGGGACGTATCTTTTTAAAGCTCAAGACATGGAAGATGCGATAAGGAGATTGAAGAATGACGAATAATGCGACACAAAGACAGGTGAGGGCCATTAAGTTCGGAACGGACGGCTGGCGGGCTGTGATCGCCGACGATTTCACGTTCGTGAATCTGCGCAAGGTGGCACAGGCCACGGCGTGTTATCTCAAGAATGATTTTCCCAAGCCGCGGGGAGGCAGGGTACGCGTCTGCGTCGGCTATGACACGCGTTTTCTTTCGGCGAAATTTGCCCAGGCAGTGGCGGAGGTTTTTGCCGCCAATGACATCGAGGCTGTGCTTTCCGACAGGGCTGTGCCGACGCCGGCATTGAGTTTTGCGGTCAAAAACAGGAAGCTGGATCTCGGCATCATGATTACGGCGAGCCATAATCCTCCGGAATTCAACGGATATAAAATCAAGAACGCGCAGGGCGGGGCGGCAGACGTGACAGTGACGCGCCGGGTCGAGTCGTTGATAGGTCAAATAGAAAGCAAGGCGAAGAAGTTTGACCGGGCCGTTGCGGACGGTTCGATCAAGGTTGTTGATATTTCCAAAGAATATGTTTCTTTTTTGCGTTCCTATATTGATCAAAAAGTCTTCAAAAAGGCCAAGTTCAGGGTGCTCCTGGATGCGATGTACGGCAGCGGCAACAGTTATATCGCGGACGTCTTGAAAGGGAGCTCTATTCGGCTGGAACTGATGCGCAATGAAGTCAATCCTTGGTTTGAAGGCCGCGGGCCGGAGCCTGTGGAAGACAATGTCCAGAAGATCATTCGTCGCATGAAGGAAGGCAAGCATGATATCGGCCTGATCCTCGACGGCGACGCGGACCGCATCGCCGCTGTGGATTCCAGGGGCGAGTACATTCCACCCCAGAAGATTTTGGGTCTTTTGGCCCTGCATCTGCACCAGGATAAGGGGTGGGACGGAGATATCGTCACGACCATCGCGGGGACGACGATGCTCGAGCATATTGCCCGGGACCTTGGGGTCGAGCTTCTTGAGACGCCGGTCGGGTTCAAATATATCTCCAACCTGATGGAGACTAGGAATATCCTTGTGGGCGGAGAAGAGGCCGGCGGCATGGGGCTGAAGAACTATATCCCGGAGCGCGACGGCAC
>CAZAYJ010000047.1:0-8234 GCA_964489335.1 uncultured Planctomycetia bacterium | reverse complement strand
AAGGTCTGAAGCCTGATCCAGATCAGGCTTCAGACCTTCCCTCAGCCGGCCGAAAGACTTGATGATCTCGAAATAAGAAAAATGCCTGAAAGAATCCTGCCAACGGGCCGGATAGTTGACCAGAAAAGAATTGCAGCCTGCGACAGGCAACGACACCTTGCCGTCGATAATAATGCGGCCTTGCGCAAAGGCGATGCGCCGGGCATCCAGGCCGAGGGAGCCGCATGCCGCCAAGAAACCCAATTGAGGCACCAGACGACCCCGATAGCCCACAAACAAAGGAACCTGCCTGACCTTGCCGTCCGTATCCAGAAAAATGTTGATATGGCCGATGCCGCGCGCCCCTTCGGCTAACGGCCCGACGACGTCCGCAACCATAAAAGATGAATCCGGGATAAGCTCTCTGTCGATTTTTTTCTGGTCGATATAAAAAGCGACGGGCAGATATACCCGGTCCGATGCCTTGATGGCGCGGGAAAACTCCGTATCATACAGAGTGGGTTCGCTAAAGAGGATATCGAAAATGACGGCTTTGGCCCCCAGCTGCTTGAGGATATCTACCAGGGTCGCGTGGAAATCGCGCGGCAAAGGCCATACGCCGAGATTCTTGAGCGTATCATCGGATACTTCGATGATAACGGCCTCGCCTGCCGTCTTCAAAGGCGGACGCCAGGCGAGTCTTAAGTCATAAAGGTAGGCCTCGTAGTCTTTGAGCGCCCCGCTCAAGGACAACAGCAGGACAAAAAGGCACGCACACGCAAACCACCCCATCTTCACAAGAGCTCGGCGGGAAAGATCCATATCTTAGAGGCCTTAGAAGCGATGCTCCCAACCCACGGTCACAACATTCTCGTTGTATTTTTCCAGGGGCTCGTTGGTATCGTTGTCGCGGTAGGTATAAAAAATTGTCGCGCTGTTATCACCATTGACCTTGTAGCGGCAGCCGGCATTCACATAATAAACATTGTCTTTTTCTTTCTCGGTGGAACCCGAGATACTCAAGGTACGGCTATTATAATTCCTGCGCAGATAAATGAAGCTGGCGATCATGTCGATTCTTTTGGAAAGCGTGTACTGAACCGACGGCCCCCCTTCGTAGGATTTATAGTCATAGTAATCCAGATACCGCGCGTTGGAATCGTTCTCGGAAAACTTTATCTTGAAGGAAACATTGAGCTTCGAAGAAACCTTGGTGCCGATGGTATAGGCGACGCTCTGACGGGTCTCCGTCAGCTCCTTGTCCTGGAGCGCAGTCAGGGAATTGGCCAGCGCCTTACGGCTCGTATGCCTCTTGTAACCGTATTCCAGCGTCAACTGATGGTACGTCTTGTCGGAAAGATTGTTCCTGAGGTAGACAAACCCCTTGTGGAACATGTAATCGTCGTCTGCATTGTTTGGATAATAGAAATAGGAAAAATCATAACCGATGCCCGAGCTGAAAAGCTTACTCAGCTTCTTGTTTAAGTCCAGGCGCAGGTGGTTCATCAGGTTCGAAAAATGCGCCGTTTCGCTGTAATTCAGGAAATCAAGGTCGTAATTCACAAAAAGGCGGCATCCGCCGGCCAGGGGCGTATCGTACTTCAGCGCATACAGAAACTCCTGGAACACCGACCCCTTGCCCTCCGGGCTCAAAGAGACGTTGCTGTCATATCCGCCAAAGAGGCTCGCCTGAGATGTCAAATGGTAGCCAGGGACCGCCGGCTTCTGCAACATCTGCATCTGAGCCACCCTTGCCTCTTTCTCTTCAACGATCTGGGCAAAAGGCCGGGCAGGAACCATCAGGACATAGCAGACTAAAAGCACTAAAAGAAAAATGGCTTTACGCATCGCCCCCCCCCTTGGCTGAACGCATCTCTCGCAAACGCTCACAAAAACGTCTCCATCCCTATGTCTGCGTCCTATCTTTTTTCATGGGAACCCGACCCCTGGCCTTGGCGCCTTTCTTGCGCGTCTTCGCCACGGGCATCCTCACGCTGATCGTCTCTGTCTTCATTAAACCCGTCGTCGCCCGATCCTTCGTCTCCTCCGCTCTGCAGGTCGTCGACATAACCGGTAAAATCATTCCATTCCCTGTAATCATCGTCCCCAAGGGCATACCTGGACCCCAGCCGTCCACCCTGGACATTCATACCACTGCCCTGCGACAGATCCGTCTCTCCAGTAACATTCCCTTGCGGATCAAGACCTCGGATATAGATAACGTCATCGAAGCACTTCTCAGAGACGTGGTCTCCTGCAGTTTCCGTGACCCAGCCAGTGCCCCTTGCACCGGCAACCGCCGTCGGCGTCCTGACTTCGAATGTCTCGTTCTTGGGCAGGTTTTTAATCAGAGAAAAAACCCGGCCCTGCGGCAAAAAGACGGCCCCGGGCTCGATGCTGTCTATCCGTATCCGCGAATTCTGCTTCAAAGTCACGATGTTATTCTGTTCCTCATCGAAGGCAAGCGTACAATAAGAATTCTCCTTGGTCTCGATCTCGGCGTCCTTATCAAGCACCATGTTTACCTTGGCCGTCTTCCAGCCGGACGAGACATCCGTCTTGACCGTGACTTTGCCGCCGACATCCACGATCTTGGCCACCTGGGCGAAAACAGAGCCGGTAACAAACAGGAATGCCGCCAGCACCACCAGCGCATATTTGATTTTCATCATGCCCCCCTTCATCGTCAAACAGCCCCAGAGTTCCGGAGCGGTTATTTTTTAGGCCTGAACAACAGTTTCCACGGATGCTGTTTCAGGTCTTCACTGAACTCTTCAAAATTCTTCGAGGTCGTTTCCATGCTTTTGGCGATAGACGAGATCCTGTCTTTGTTCTCGTCCATAAGCGCATTCAGGCCTGTTACCAGCGTATCGATATCCGCATACGGTCTGCCTTCGAGGATCTCTCCCGGCGCAACGCAGGAACCATTGCCTGCCGACGTGATCTGGACATACTTCTCGCCCATCAACCCGAGCGTCTTGAGGGACACCTCGGCATCGGTGCTCACCCGGATGTCTTTCTTGAGCCACAGCTTGAGCGTCAAAAACGTCCTGTCCTTGTCATAACCCAGAACGATATCCTCGACCTTGCCCACCTCAAAGCCGTTAAGCATCACCGGCGCCTTCTTATCAAGGCCGGCAATCTCATCGAAGACGACATTGATATTGTATCCTTCCTGGCCAAAGGTAATTTTCCCCGTCGAAAGCACCAGATACGCAAGACCAATAAGGCAGAGAATGACAAACAAACCAACCTTGAACTCCTGCGAATATTTTTTCATCTTCACCCTCTCTTGTAATGACCCTAAAAATCTTGAATAATGCCGATATCTTCCTTGAAGAAATCTATCGGGCCCTCGGGCCTGCCGTTAATGAACTGCTGGATATACGGGTTGTCCGACCGGCGTATCTCATCGGGCGTCCCGACGGCGACGATCGTGCCCTTATGCACCATGGCGATTCTGTCGGCAATCTCAAAGACGCTCTGCATATCGTGCGTCACGACGACAGACGTGATCAATAATTTGGCGCTCAGATCCTTGATCAGTTTGTCGATGACACCGCCGACCACGGGATCCAGGCCAGACGTTGGCTCGTCATAAAAAACGATGTCAGGATCCAAGGCAATCGCCCTGGCCAGACCCACGCGCTTGCGCATGCCGCCGGAGATCTGCGAAGGATAATATTTTTCGTAGCCGCGCAGGCCCACCAGCGACAGCTTCATTTTGATGATAATTTTGATGATTTCGTCCGCCAGTTTGGTATGCTCATCGAGGGGAAGAGCGACGTTCTCCTCGACGGTCATCGAGTCAAGCAGGGCCGAATACTGGAAGAGCATGCCGAAGCTCTTTTTGATATTGCTCAGGGCCTCTGCCGAAATATTGTAGATATCCTTGTCTTTGATGAACACGTGGCCTTCATCCGGCCTGATCGTGCCGTTCATCACCCTCAAGAGCGTGCTCTTGCCGGATCCCGAACAGCCCATGATGATAAAGGTCTCCCCTGGATAGATGTCGAGACTGACGTTATCAATGACCTTTTTGTTCTGGAATGTCTTGGAGACGTTCTTGAGCGAGATGATAGGGTTCTTGGAATCCGTCGGCTTCATATCTTGGAAAAATAGAAAATAGCGGTAATGACGCAATCAGCTAGGATGATCAAGATAAAACTTATGACGACGCTGCGCGTCGTGGCCCGGCCGACGCCTTCGGCGCCGCCTTTGGTGTTGAGGCCTTCGAAACAGGCGATGAGCGCGATGATCATACCGAAGACAACCGCCTTGATCAGGCCCGTATAGATATCCTTGATCTCGAGGTGTTTAAAAGTCGTCTGCATGTAGAGATCGGGGTTGATATGCAGACTCCCCGTGCCCACGATAAATCCGCCGAGGATCCCCGAGAGGTTGCCCAGGATGACGAGACACGGAACCATAAGGAGCAAAGCAAGGAAGCGCGAAACGGAAAGAAAGCGGACAGGATCGATCGACATCGTATCCAGGGCCTCGACCTGCTCGGTAACCTTCATCGTGCCCAATTCCGCGGCGATGGCCGAGCCGGCGCGGCCGGCGACCACCAGGCCCGTCAGGACCGGGCTCAATTCACGGCACATGGAAACGGCGACGAGCGACGCCACATAGATGACCGCCCCCATTTTCTCCAGCTGGTAGGCGGTCTGCATGGCAAGAACAATGCCTGTGAAGAAATCGACAAAAAAGACCAGAAGAACGGAACGCAGACCCACAAAGACCATCTGCTGGAAGATATAGCGGCGACGGGGGAACTTGCCTTTAAAAGGGCCGAAGATAATCCAATAGACGATACCGCCCAGAAGAGCAGCAACACCCTTGCCCCATTCCAGATACTCAATGACCGCCTTGCCGATACGCGAAACCATATACATCTCCGCCCTGCCGGCCCTGCAGGATTAAAAATCCTTAAGCGCGGCGTCTTGGTTATCGAAAATCTCGAAAAGCTTGTGCAGCTTGGTGATCTCAAAAGCGTTCTTGACCTTCTGGCTCATCCCCGAGAAACGCAACCTGCCTCCGATCTTCTTGAGACGCTGAAACATTTCGATCAGAGTCGCCAGGCCAGAGCTGTCGATGTATTCGACGCCGGAAAACTCCACAAGGACTTTTTTCTCGTTCTTCTTGATCAACTCGTCAAAAACCTTACGCAACTGCACGGACGTATTGATGTCAACCTCCCCCTCGATAGTACAAAGCAACACGTCGGCCCTTTTTTCCTCTCTCGTCTTCACCTTAAGCCCCCTTTTGAAGGAATTTTACCATCCTGATTTTGCGGCCGCCGTCAAAAAACTCTACGCCGTCCATGAGATTGCGGATCAGAAAAATCCCTCGTCCCGACAGTCTCTGAAGGTTGGCCGGCTGGGTAGGGTCCAACAAACGCGCAGTATCAAAACCCTCTCCCTTGTCCGTCACGGTCATAACCAGGGAATCCTGCCGACCTTCCACATCCAGGCGGACGGACAAAGTCCGGTCCAGCCGCGAGCCGTGCTTAATGGCATTCACCAGCGCTTCCTGCAATGATAACTTGATGTCGTGAAGGACTTTATCGCCCAGAGGGATTTTTTTTATCTCTTTGAAGGTGTCGGACAGGAGCTGCGGAACGAGCGAGAGGTCAGAAGGTATCTCTTTGGAAAAATTCAGATGTTCCATCTTTCAGAAGATCGTCTCTGAAACGTTGGAAAATAACAAAAAGATCTTTCTCATTATAACCCTTTGACCGATAATGTCCAACAGGAGTTTTGGAAACACAACATAAAGACCATAAGGCCTATTCGACACAACCGACAGGGATGATATATAAAGGATACTGCCCTTCGGGAAGACCCAGGATCCTTGCCACCTGTACATCGTCAAAAGCGCCGATAGGCACGGCTCCCAAACCAAGGGCCACGGCCTGCAAAAGGACATTCTGGGCGATATGCCCTGCTTCCATATCGACATAGCTCTTGCCGCGCTCTCCATATCTTGAATACGGCCTGTCATACGTGGCACAAATGATGATGTTCAGACCCGCTTCTTTCACGGGACCCTGACCTAAGCTGGCGCTGCACAAGTCATGACGCAGGTCGCGCTCCAGAACAAGCTCGAGCGCATGTTTCTCAGGCAGATAGCGATGCAGGCCGCTCTCGACAGCGGCATAGACTTCCATCGGATACAAGGCGCCGGCCGATGGGGCGCTGCGGAAATAAAAATTCCCCGGCTTGGCCGTGACGCCCTGGGCGGCCCAGAGCAACTGGCCGATCTCTGCCGGACTCAGCTGCTTCTTGAAAAATGTCCGCAGGGAACGCCTTTTGGCGATCGCCTCCTCAAGAGAAAATCTCCCCCTGGCTGCAGGCCGCGGCAACGGAATGACTTTCTTCTCTGCCATGGTCCCCTCCCCGCCGAATGGACGACGGACGGCTACTGTTTCTGTTCCTTGGTGCCGACCAGGACTTTTTGCAAAGGCTCTTTGATATTCGGATAACTGCCGCGGAATTCCCCTGCGGCTTCTTCTTCCTGATCCAGGACTTCCTCAAAAACGGCCTTTTTCTTCTCGAGACTCATCTTGATAGTTCCCAGGTATGTCACAACACGAGGCCGCACCTCGAATTCCATGATCGCCGGTTTCGCTTGTGCCGTCCCGGCGGACGTCATCAGCTCGTGGCCGATGGCGCCGAAAAGATAGGTGGCGGCTTCGGCATTGTCGCTGATCTTTCTGACCTGCCATGTCCCGACCGGAAGCTCGACCAGAAAATACGTCGGGTCGTATTTGAAATTGCCGTTAAAAGAACCCTTCTCGCGCAAGGCAAGCTTGATCCCTTTGTCCTTGGCCTCCCCGGTTTCCGGGAAAAGATAGAAATACACGATGGGCACGATGACGCCTTTGCAATCGAGCTTAAAAAACACCAGGCCGGTGTCTTCGGCCTCGGGCATTGACGCCTTCTTGTCTACGACCCTGACCGGCAACGTTGTTGCACAACCTCCACAGATTAAAACAGCCAGCAAAACAACAACCAGACGTTTCATGCGGACTCCTTGATTTTCTTATGAAAGATTACGCTTCTTTCACAAGGCGTTCCAATAATTTTTCGATTGTATCAACATCCTCTTCTTTAAGAGCTCCGGAGGCGCGATAGCGGATTACGCCCTTACGGTCTATGACCATCACATTGCTCTCGTCCGGATTAAAGTCATAGTCCCAGGCCATTCGGCCGTCCCAGTCGCCGTAGACCGCGACCCCTTCCTTGACCGAGTGATCCCGCAGGCCGGCTTCCCAGGCGCCTTTAAACAAAACCCCATGACAATCAATGACCCCGACACGGGCGATACCGTTTTTGATGTCCTGCGGCTGGCGCTCGTAAAACTGGTTCAACGCCTTTTTAAGCGCCCGGTTCTGCTCAACAGCCCTCTTGGCCTCATAGAACAGAACGACCACCTTGCCTTTGAGCTCACTCAATGTCAATGTCTGCTTGTCGCCGGACAAAACCTTGAAAGCCGGGGCCAAGACATCGACACCGGGCTTGGCCGCAAAACAAGAAACAGCACAACAACATGCGGCCACGCAAACGAGTGAAAGATATTTTTTTATCATCGCAAGGAAAAACGGTTAAAAACCGGCTCCATATTCCGGCCAAGACCGATCTGACAGATAATGTCCCTGCCGACAGCTGCCTGGCCTATGGCCGTCATGCCCACGGCCAATTGTCCCAGGCTGTAAGCTATGCCTGCGGCGAACTGGGCGACGGCAAAGACACCAAAAGCAAACTGACCTATGGCCACTATGCCGACGGCAAACTGTCCGATGGCAATCACGCCTTTTGCGACCAAGAACTTGCCGGTCTTCTGGTCCCTGCCGACGGCAATATGCACCCACGGCAGGCCCAGTATTTCGGCTTTGCTCCTCCACTCATATCCGCCAAAAACGTTATTTTTTAACATGGGGCTATGGCTGCAAATACTTCTGGATCTCGCCGGCGATCTCTTTGGCAAGATTGCGGATATCCTTCTCAGGCGCACGTTTCGATAAAACGAACTTGGCCGCCAAGGCATAGGGGTTACCGCAGACCGCAACGCCCAACAGGCCGCCGGGCCCTTTGCTGCCCGTGGAAGACTGCACATCCAGCGTCTTTTCCGGACGGCTGTTGCTCAAAGGAAGCCTAACAATCATGACCTGGACGTCCATGTTTGTCGCGCCCTGCTTAAAGCCAATGGCCGCACGTTTCAAAGAATCACCCTCGTCAAGCTCAATAAAT
>CAZAYJ010000046.1:0-8273 GCA_964489335.1 uncultured Planctomycetia bacterium | reverse complement strand
CCGGCACCGTATGCGCCGTATGCCGCCCCGCCGGAGATCGCAAGCAAGGTATACGTCCGCCCGCCCCGGAAATCAAAAAAAGACGGGCTGTTCTTTTCCGCCTGCTCCAACAGCCCGATAAAATCTTTCGTAAAAGACTCACTCCGGGCGCCGCTGACCGCCCGGATATCCCGCAGGCCCGAAACCGTCACATCCCCAGTCAGGCCCGCCGGAACTGCATGCCGCGCCGCGGCGCAACCGGACACAATAAAAACCAAAATAATCAACCAACAGATTCTTTTCGGCATATTTTATGAAAGATGTGTTGCCATCGTTTCCCTGCAGACCATAAACGCCGAGGGAAACGGACTCAGGACGCGCGGCAGGACTCCCTGCAGATACGCGATGGCGACGCCGTAATTGGTCAAGGCGACCCCCTGCTCTCTGGCCCTCTCGATTCGGGCCAGCATCTCGCGCCTCGTGAACATACAAGCCCCGCAATGGATTACGAAGCGGAAATTTTTCAGATTTTCGGGGAAATCCTTGCCGGCGCAGACCTCGACAGGAACATCAAACCCTTTGTATCGAGACAGCCAACGCGGGATCTTGACGCGGCCGATATCATCCTGGATCGCATGATGAGAACAGGCCTCGGCGATCAGGACTTTATCGCCGGGCCGAAGCCGCTCCAGCGCCATCGCGCCCCTGACCGCCTCCTCCAGATCGCCTTTGCTGCGTGAAAATAAGATGGAGAAGGTCGTGCAGGGAATTTCCGGAGGCGTCTCTTCGACCATCTTGCCCACCACCTGGGAATCACAAACAACCAAAGACGGCGGCGTCTCCAAATTTTTGAGGCATGACGCGTATTCGCTTTCCCTGACGACGACAACGCCCCTGCCGTGATCTAGCACATCGCGGATCGCCTGCACCTGGGGAAGAATCAGACGCCCCTTCGGCGCTTCCTTGTCAATAGGGACAATGAAGACGCAAAGCTTGTCTTGCGGCAGGAGGTCGCCGACCAGTGCCGGCGGATGAAGGAATTCTTCAGGGCATATTTCGATCAGCTGCGCTTTGAAAGAATGGACAAAAGGATCGCGCCCCTGACGGTCAAGGCAGCTACAGGACAAAACCCGGGGAGAACGCCGGCGCAATAGCTCCATGAAATCAGCCGAAAGGGCGCAGGTATCGATTTTGTTGACGACGATGACGACGGGGATCTGGCGCTTCCCGGCCTCTGCAAAGACCTCGTCTTCATATTCCCCCCACGCCTGGGGTTCCGTCAAAAGCACCAATACGTCGCACCGATCGAAAACCTTTTTGGTGCGTCCGATCCTCAAGGCACCAAGCTCCGAAGTATCGTCAAGGCCGGCCGTATCGAGGAAAACGACGGGACCGATCGGCAATAATTCCATGGGTTTTTCGACCACGTCGGTCGTCGTGCCGGGGATGTGCGACGTGATCGCTACGTCCTGACCGACGACATAATTCAAAAAACTCGACTTGCCGACATTGGTCCTGCCGAACAGTCCGATGTGCAGTCTAAGGGATTTGGGCGTTTTTTGCATGGTTTTGATAATAAAGATTCTGTGCGGACGCTTATGAAAGGGGATCGCGACGGTCTTGTTTCGACGCGGGGGCAGGCCTTGAGTGACTTATCGAGGACGCCCCAGAGATGCCCGGGCGCGTTTTGATGATATAGCCGGCTTCTGGACATTGGCCACGGCCCGCCGCCGATGCACAACACTACTTTCTTATGTTCTCTTCAACGGCCTTGAGCAATGTATCCGGCTTGATCGGCTTCTCCAGCACTGTTTTAACAGGAAGCCAGTCGGCATCCGGCTCAAAACCAAACGGCAGGTTCATCTCTTTGCGTATGCCCGTGATCATGATGACAGGGATATCTTTTGTGGTTTCATTGTTTTTCAGGTTCCTGGCGATATCGAAACCTTCGCTCTTATGCGTCATCATCACATCGAGGAGGATCAAATCCGGATTCTCTTTTTTAGCCTTCTTAAACCCCTCTTCCCCGTTCGGCGCCGAAATCACATCATAGTTCTTCGCCGACAAGAGCGTGCTCATGGCATCAACGTAATCCGCATCGTCATCGACAATCAAAATTTTATGCGACATATTCCCGTCTCCTCCCCTATAGTGGAAATCACACTCAATCGTTCTATTATATCACACCTTTATTTTTAAAGAATCTCCACGGCTATAATTCATCGAGCGGCCGATGGAAGACGCCATAGCTTCCATACATGAAACACACGCCCCGGAGGTCTCCGTCAAACAGCGCTTATGCGGATATATCTCATAAGCCTGCCTGTAGGGCTGAGGCGTAAAATTCGGCATGAGAACATTGGCGCCGGCCTTCAGGGCCGCGAGGCGGTAATCTTCCTCAAGGCTTCCCACGGCTGTCGTGGCCGGCATATGGGCGCTACCGACCAAGATCCTCGTGATCGCAAGCACCTTGAGTACAGTCTGAATCTCGCCGTCGCCCTCTGATCCCAAAGGCGTGCCGGGATGCGCGATAAAAGGGCCAATACCGATCATATCGAAGTCATAGCGTTTGAAAAATAAAATATCCTGCGCCAGGTCAACAGCCGTCTGCCCAGGAAGACCCACGATGCTTCCGGAACCCGTCTGATAACCCAGATCCCGCAGAACGCGCAAACACTCCAGCCGCCTGTTAAAATCCATGTCTGGATGGAGCCGGCGGTATAACGCCTGGTTCGTCGTCTCTATCTTCAACAGATAGCGGTCGGCGCCGGCCTGGCGCCACAAAGCATATGCCTCTTGCGGCTTTTCTCCGACGGAAAGCGTCACGGCCATGTCCGCGGCCGATTTGATGGTCCGGATGACGTCCGCAAGCCAGGAAGGATCGAGCGCATCGTCTTCCCCTGACTGCAGGACCACTGTCTTGATACCGCAGGCCGCGGCTTCCAGGGTCGATGCCAAAATCTCCGCTGCGCTCATCCTATAACGTTTGAGCTGCCGATGGGACTTGCGCAGGCCGCAATAAGCGCACTCCCTCGAACACCTGCTGGAAAACTCCACGATTGCGCGCAAAAAAATTCCGTCGCCGAAACAGGCGCGGCGGATGCCATCGGCGCGCGCAAAAAGCGCCTCCGCTTCTCTGCCCGAGGCATTCAACAATGTCAGAATATCAGATACATCCGGCGCTTCGCTCAAAATAACTCTGTCAAGCAGGCTTTCAAACCTGGAGATATCAGACATAAACATCGCGAATCCCTTTTTGAATGCCGTCAAAGAAAACACTCAATTGCCGCCGGGTATTTTCATCCATAAGCAGCCGGGCCCGCTCGATCAGGCGATATCCTTTTTCCCTGACGCCCGGAGAAGCAAAATCATCCAGATATTCCTTGAGCGTGATCAAGGCATTCATCTGGCATTTGCCTTTGATCGTTCCGGGTTTAGCCAGATTCATGAATGTCGCGCCCGTGCGTTCCTTGCGGTAACAGGCCGCACAAAAACTGGGACACAGCCCTTTTTCAATCAAGGATCCAATCACCTGATCCAGGCTGCGTGCATCGTTCGGAAAAAACTGGCCGTCGTCTGCGCCGTCATCCTGCGTATAGCCGCCCGGCGATGTCCGGGAACCAGCGCTGACCTGCGAGACACCTACGGCAAAAAGCTCGTCCCTGAACGGCGGCGCTTCCCTTGTCGTCAGAATAATACCTGTATAAGGAACAGCCAATCTTAAGATGGCGACTGTTTTCTTGAATTCTTCGTCCGACAGTTTGTAAGGCGCTGCCCCGATAAAATCCACGCCGTGCGCCGGCTCGATGCGCGGCACAGAGATCGTATGCGGACCGACGCCAAACGTCTCTTCCAGATGGCGGATGTGTTCCAGGAGGGCGAGTGTCTCAAAACGGTAATCATAGAGGCCGTAAAGCGGACCGATGCCCACATCGTCGATGCCGGCGCCGAACGCCCGGTCGATCGCATCCAGGCGGTTATCGGGATCGCTCTTGGGACCGTAGGGGTGCAGGCGGCGATAGGTAGCATCGTGATATGTCTCCTGGAAAAGCTGATACGTTCCGATGCCCGCCTTCTTAAGCTTGCGGAAATCTTCAACGCTCAAGGGCGCACAGTTGATGTTAACCCTGCGGATCTGATGCGCCCCCACGCGAACACGATACACCGTCTCGATTGCCTCGACATAATCTTCTACGATGGGCCGGCAGGAACCATGGGATTCCCCGGCGACAAGAAGGATGCGCTTGTGGCCGCAGCCGAGGAGCCAGGCGACTTCTTGCGCGATCTCCTGCGGAGTCAGGGCCTTTCTCTTAACGCTTTTGTTATCCGCTTTAAACCCGCAATAAAGGCAGCCGTTCATGCAGAAATTACTCGTATAGAGCGGCGCAAACAAAACAATGCGGCTGCCGTAAATCTCATTCTTCACCCAGGCGGCGGTCTCAAGGACTTTTTTCAAAAGCGCCGGGTCCGAAACCGACAAGAGGATGGCAACCTCTTTCAACGTCAACCCCTTGAGCGCACGGCTCCTGACAAGGGCCGCCTCTACATCCGCGGCCGGCGCCTTTTGGGCATCCGCCAGAACATTGAATATTTTTTGTTCGTCGATATATTTCATGTTTTTCTGTGCCCTGCACTCATCGCTTATTTTTTATAAAAACTCTGGAGGATCTCCACCGTCTTTTTGGGCGTCAGGGTCCCGTAGACCTTGTCATCAATCATCATAACAGGGGCCAGGCCGCATGTCCCCAGACACCGCGTCTCGGCCAGCGTAAACATCCCATCCTGCGTCGTCTCGCCAATGTCTACCTTAAGCTCTTTTTTAACCGTTTCCAAAACCTGGGCGGCGCCCTTGACGTAACAGGCCGTCCCCAGACAGACGGAGATGGAATGTTTTCCCTTGGGCTTGAGATTGAAATAATGATAGAATGTCGCCACGCCCCATATATGGGCCGTCGGGATGTTCATAGTCAAGGCGATCTCATCCATCACCGCCTGATCGAGGTGCCCGTAGAGCTCCTGGGCACGATGAAGAATGGCGATCAGCTGTGACTCGGGATGCTTGCCGCTTTTGGCCTTCTCCATAAATTCCTTTAATGCCGTCTTCTTATCTTCTGCTGCGATCATTGTTTTATCTCTCCTGAGTGATCCGCCCTATCTGACTTTTAGCTCCTGCGGAATGATGCCTCTCGGTTCCTTGGCCTTGTAATGCGTATGCAAAAGCTGGTGTGCTTTGGCGCTCAAGGGGCGTCCCAGAAAATCCTTATACAACCTCTGCACATCCGGATTCTCATGGCTCCTGCGGATCGTCTTGCGACGGTCGATCCCGTAAAGCGCTTCCGCCCTCTTTTTCAGGCACTCCTCGTCCAAGGGCATCGAATTGATGCCGGCATAAGGCTGCCCGCCGCCTCCAATGCAGCCGCCAGGACATCCCATAATCTCGACGAAGTGGAAACGATCGGGGTCTTTACGCACCATATCCAGGACGGTCGCGGCATTGCCCAAGCCGTGGGCTACAGCGACGCGGATCTCCTTGCCGTCGATCGTCACCTTGCCTTCCTTGATCCCCGCCAGGCCCCTGAGAGACTCAAGCTCGATGTCCATGAGCGTCTCCCCCGTATACAACTCATAAGCCGTGCGGATGGCCGCCTCCATGACGCCGCCGGTGGCGCCGAAGATGGCGCCGGCACCCGACGAGAGGCCGAGGGGTTCGTCAAAATCCTCCCCCTTGATATGCAAAAGGTCAATCCCTGCGGATTTAAACATCCATGCAATCTCGCGGGTCGTCACTACCATGTCAACGGCAGGCAGACCGTTCACCATCAACTCCGGCCGCGAGGCCTCATATTTTTTGGCTGTGCAACACATGACCGCTACGCTCAAAATCTCTTTAGGGTCTTTTTTGATTTTATCGGCAAAATAGGTGCGCACGAGCGCGCCCATCATGGACATCGGCGACTTGCAGGTCGAGACGTTGTCCAAAAGGTCGGGGTGGAACTGTTCCACGCACTTCATCCATGCGCTGGAACACGACGTAATCATGGGTAGTTTCCCTTTACCCTGGAACCTCTCTAAAAATTCGCTTGCCTCCTCCATGATCGTCAGGTCCGCTGAAAACTGCGTGTCAAAAACATAGTCGAATCCCAATCTCCTTAGGGCCGCAGCGACCTCACGTTCCATGGCGCGCCCCGGTTCCAGGCCGAAGGCCTCGCCGATAGCGGCCCTGACGGATGGCGCAATCTGCGCCACCTTGACGATATGCGGATCATTGAGCTTGGCGAAAAGATCCTGTGTGTAGACCTTCTCGACGAATGCGGCCGTCGGACAAACGTTGATACACTGGCCGCAGGTCGTGCAGACGCTGTCGCGGAACGGCATGTTATACGCCGGCATGACAACCGTCTGAAAACCGCGGTGCGCGTGCCCCAGGGCCGTCACCTTCTGGACCTCCGAGCAGATGCGCACGCAGCGTCCGCAAAGGATGCATTTGTTCGGGTCCCTGATGACGGATGTCGATGTCAGGTCTTTGTCATATTTCTTACGCTCACCTTCGAAATGCCTCTTGCGGATCCCCATGGAAGCGGCCAGCCGTTGGAGCTCGCAGTTGGAATCGCGTTCGCACGTATGGCAATCCTGAGGATGATTGTCCAGGATGAGTTCGATGATGTCCCGGCGCGCGCGGCGGATCTCCTGTGTGTTAGTCCGAATCTTCATGCCGTCCATCACAGGATAGGCGCAGGAGGCCACGTAAGATTTGGCGCCTTCGACCTCCACGATACAGACACGGCAGGCGCCTTCGATCGAAAGCTTCGGATGATAACAAAGCCGGGGGATATGAAAACCAAGCTGATCGGCCGCCTGCATGATGGTCAATCCTTCCTGCGTACGGTATATTTTTCCGTCAATGGTGATTGTTATGGTCTTGCTGTCCATCGCATCTTCCCTTTCGTATTCTTATGAATGCTTGATAGCGCTGAATTTACACGTCTCAAAACACAAGCCGCACTTGACGCACTTGCCCTGATCGATAAAATGCGGGCTCTTGGGATTTCCGGTGATCGCGCCGACAGGACAACCCTTTTTGCAGGCCGTGCAACCGACGCACTTATCGGTGATCTCATAACCGCTCAACGCCGTGCATGCGCCGGCGCGGCATTTTTTCTGTTTGATATGCTCTTCGTACTCATGGCGGAAATTCTTGATCGTGCTTAAGACCGGATTGGGGGCCGACTGCCCCAGTCCGCAGAGGGACGCTTTCTTGATCAGGTTTCCCAGGCGCTCCAGTCTCTCGATATCGCCCTCCTGGCCCTTGCCCTCCGTGATGCGGGTGAGAATCTCCAGCATCCGCTTGGTCCCCTCGCGGCACGGCGTACACTTACCGCAGGACTCGTTCTGCGTGAACTCCAGAAAGAACCGCGCGATGTTCACCATGCATGCGTCTTCATCCATGACGATCATGCCGCCGGATCCCATGATGGAACCTGCCGCGGCGAGCGATTCATAGTCGATCTTCGTATCCAGATAATCCTCGGAAAGGCATCCACCCGAAGGCCCGCCCGTCTGCAGCGCCTTAAATTTCTTGTTATTCGGGATACCTCCGCCGATATCGTAAATAATGGACCTCAGCGTCACACCCATGGGCACTTCGATCAAACCTGTGTTCTTGATCTTTCCGGCAAGCGCAAAGACCTTTGTCCCCTTGCTCTTCTCTGTCCCGATCGAGCTGAACCATTCCGCTCCGTCCAGGATGATGACGGGGACGTTCGCCCACGTCTCGACGTTGTTGATCAAGGTCGGCTTGTCGAAAAGCCCCTGGACCGACGGATAAGGCGGGCGGGGTCTCGGCATGCCGCGGTGTCCTTCAATCGAATGAATCAATGCCGTTTCCTCGCCGCAGACAAAAGCGCCGGCACCCAGGCGTATTTCGATGTCGAAAGAAAAATCAGAACCCAGAATGTTTTTGCCGAGAAAACCTTCCCGCCGGGCGTCAGCGATGGCCTTTTCCAGGCGCTTGATCGCCAAAGGATATTCGGCGCGAATATAGATAAATCCTCTGGTGGCCCCAACGGCATAAGCCCCGATGATCATGCCTTCCAAAACAGTATGCGGGTCGCCTTCGATCGTGCTCCGGTCCATGAAAGCGCCCGGGTCTCCCTCATCGGCATTACAGATAAGAAATTTTTCGTCTGCGTTCTGCCTGGCCGTCAACTCCCATTTGATACCCGTAGGGAAACCGGCACCGCCGCGGCCTCGCCGGCCGGACTTCTTCACCTGCGCAATGACGTCGGCGGGGTTCT
>CAZAYJ010000045.1:0-8319 GCA_964489335.1 uncultured Planctomycetia bacterium | reverse complement strand
TCTGCTGGCCTCGATTGAGAAGTACCTCAATTCAGCCGTGCCTGTTTCTTCGGAATCGCTGCGCAAGAAGAAGAGGTTATCTCTTAGTTCGGCCAGCGTGCGCAATGTCTTTTCCGAGCTCGAAGAGCTTGGATTTTTGACACATCCGCATACCTCTGCCGGCCGGATCCCGACTGACGAAGGCTATAGACTGTATATCAATGTGCTGATGGATAAAAAGAAGCTTTCCCCCAGGGAGACCGACTTCATCGATAAGATCTATGAGCTCAAAGTGCAGGAGCTTGACGATCTGTTCGAGGAGACAAGCCGGATTATGTCGGATTTCACGCATTACACGAGTCTTGTCTATTTCAGCGGAAAAGAGATGGAAAGGACATATGCCTGCGGGGCGCGATATCTCTTGGAACATCCGGAATTTTCCGATATCCATAAAGTCCAGATGATCCTTGAGATGCTGGAGAAGAAGGAAGAAATGATTGATCTCATCAACCGTAACTTTCCTGGCCGGACGAAGGTCTATATCGGTAAAGAGATCGCCTGTCCCCAGATGGAACATTGCGCGATCGTTGTTTCGCGCTATGAAGATCAGCGGAAGCAGTCGGGCCGCCTGGCCCTGATTGGTCCCAAAAGGATGGCTTACGAGCAGGTTATTCCTCTCATCGAGTACGTCTCTGAAGCTTTTGCCAGGAATATCGAGAGGTTTTAATAGGACAACTCAGGTTTCCCCGATATGAAGACCCTGTTTCGGGGCGAGGTTGCACAGCGCGTTTTGAGGTGCCATGAATAAGAACGGTCACGCAAACGATAAAAAGAACCATCTTTCTTCCGAGCCAGAGGTTGTTAAGCCCGGTAAGGAAGTCCCGCCTGAGGCCAAGGATTCCGGTGAAACGGTAACGCTCAAACGGGAAGAATACGAGAAATTGAAGGAAGAGGCCGCAAAGGCCCAGGAGACCTGGGACAGGCTTTTGCGTCAGCAGGCGGATTTCGACAATGTGCGCAAACGCCTGGAGCGCGATAAGCAGGAATTCCAGAAATATGCCCACGAGGATATCATCATCGATCTTCTGGGAATCCTCGACGACCTCGAGAGGTCGGTGGAGGCTGCGGAAAAAGGGCAGGAGAATCCGGACGCCTTTTTGAAAGGCATTGAGATGATCCTGGCACACCTCTATGAGCTTTTGAAGAAGCGCGGCGTTTCTGCGATCTCGGCCAAGGGCCGAAAATTCGATCCTAATCAGCATGAAGCGCTGGTCCAGACGGAATCATGCGATCATGAGGACGGCGAGGTGATCGAGGAGATGCAGAAGGGCTACAGATTGAACGACAGGGTCATCCGCACCGCCAAGGTGAGGGTGGCCAAAAGAGTGGAAAAGAAATAAGAGGAAGGATATTTTTAATTCCGCCAGAGGCGGGATCGAGGAGGTTACCATGGCAAAAATTATCGGTATTGATTTAGGGACATCGAATTCAGCGGCGTCTGTTATGGAAGGCAATAGGCCTGTGATTATTCCTTCGGCAGAAGGCACGACGGTCGGCGGAGGCAAGGCATTTCCGTCTTACGTGGCGTTTACGAAGGACGGCCAGCGTCTTGTCGGCGAACCGGCCAGGCGCCAGGCGGCCATCAATCCGGAAGGCACCATCATGGCGGCCAAGCGCAAGATGGGGACAGACCATAAATTCAAGGTTTTCGGCAAAGAGTATACGCCTCAACAGATCTCGGCATTTATTTTGCAGAAGATCAAGCAAGACGCAGAAGCTTATCTGGGCGAGCCGGTCAATGAGGCTGTGATCACCTGTCCGGCATATTTTGACGACAATCAGCGGCAGGCGACTAAGGATGCCGGCGAGATCGCAGGCCTGAAGGTCTTGCGCATCATCAATGAGCCGACGGCGGCATGTCTGGCTTACGGCCTGGACAAGGCAGGCAAGGAACAGAAAATCATGGTTTTCGACCTCGGCGGCGGAACCCTGGACGTTACCATCATGGAGATGGCCGAAGGTGTTTTTGAAGTCAAGTCCACGCACGGCGACACGCAATTGGGCGGCACCGACATGGACAATACCCTGATCGATTATATCGCCTCCGAGTTTAAGAAAGATTCAGGCATTGACGTGCGCAACGACAGGATGGCGATTCAGAGGATCCGAGAAGCGGCGGAGAAGGCCAAGATCGAGCTGTCCAGCACGTTGACGACGGACATCAATCTGCCGTTCATCACGGCGGACAATACGGGACCCAAGCATTTGACGATGTCGATCACGCGCGCCAAACTTGAAGAGCTGGTCAGGCCAATCATTGACAAGTGCCGCGCCCCTATGGAAAAAGCATTGGAAGATGCCAAAGTTAAGGCATCGGACGTCCACAGGATCATCATGGTGGGCGGTCCGACCCGCATGCCCATCGTCCAGAAGTTCGTCGAGGATTTTGTGGGCAAGAAGATCGAGCGCGGCGTTGACCCGATGGAGTGCGTCGCCATGGGCGCGGCTGTCCAGGCGGCTATCATCAAAGGGGACATTAAGGACGTTCTTCTTCTAGACGTGACGCCTTTATCTTTGGGCATTGAAACCTTGGGGGGCGTTTCCACAAAGCTGATCGAGAGAAATACGACGATCCCGACCAAGAAAAGTCAGGTGTTCTCAACGGCGGCGGACAACCAGACGGCCGTTACCATCCGCGTCTTGCAGGGCGAGAGACCGATGGCCAGCGATAATACGGAGCTTGGCCGTTTCGACCTGGTAGGGATCCCGCCGGCGCCGCGCGGCATCCCGCAGATCGAAGTGACCTTCGATATCGATGCCAACGGCATCGTCCATGTCAATGCCAAAGACCTTGGGACGGGCAAGGAGCAGTCGATTCGCATCACAGCGCCTCACAAGCTCTCCAAGGACGAGATCGACAAGATGGTCAAGGAAGCCGAGAAATTCGCCGGAGAGGACGAGAAGAAGAAGGAAGAGGTAGAGGCTCGCAACCAGGCCGATACCCTGATCTATTCGACGGAAAAGTCTTTGAAGGAATATGGCAGCAAAGTTTCTGATGCCGACAAGAAGGGCATTGAGGAGAAACTCGCGGCTTTGAAAGAGGCCATGAAGGGGAAGGACACGGACAAGATCAAGAAGGGCATGGAAGAGTTGACCCAGGCGTCGCATAAGTTGGCTGAGGCCATTTATAAGGAAGCTGCCCAGAAACAACAGCAGGCAGGGGCCAAAGGCCATGGGCCTGCGTCCGACGGGACCGCCGAAGAGCCGAAGGCAGGCGGTGCCAAGTCTTCCGGCACCGGCAAAGATGACGATATCATCGATGCGGAATATAAGGAAGAAGACGGCAAGCAATAAAGCGTGAAGGGCATGACGACACAGCGCGATTATTACGAGATTCTGGGTATTTCCAAATCTGCGACGATCGACGAAATCAAGAAGGCGTATCGGACGCTGGCTATGAAGTATCATCCGGATCGTGTGGAGGCCGCCCAGAAAAAAGAGGCTGAAGAGAAATTTAAGGAGATCTCGGAGGCCTATGCGGTCCTTTCGGACGAGAACAAGCGCCAGCTTTATGACCAGTATGGCCACGCCGGGATTGACCAGCGCTATTCGACGGAGGATATCTTCCGTGGCGCCGATTTTTCGAGTATCTTCGAGGAGGTGTTCGGAGGCCGGGGCGGCGCAGGAGTCCACTTCGGAGGCGCAGAGGGGAGCATTTTTGATGAGCTCTTCGGTTCCGACATTTTCGGCGGAGGGTCCCGCCGCGGCCGCAGGTCCAGGCAGGGCCGTGACCTTCAGATCGAATTGGAAATTACGCTGGAAGAGGCGGTCTTTGGCACGGAAAAGACATTCCAGATCAGCCGTTACGAATTTTGTCCTACCTGCAAAGGAACAGGCGCCAAGCCCGGCAGCAAAAAGGTTACGTGTTCCTATTGCCATGGTACCGGCCAGGTGACTGTCTCCCAGGGGTTTTTCCATCTGACGCAGACGTGTACCAAGTGCGGAGGCGAAGGCCGGGTTATCACGACACCATGTCCGCAATGTTCGGGCCAGGGGCGCATGAAGGTTGCCCGCAAGATATCCGTCAAAATCCCCGCCGGTGTTGATACAGGGTCTCATCTGCGTGTTCGCGGAGAAGGCGAGGAGGGCGAGGGCGGTAAGGGAGATCTTTTTGTGCTCATCCGCGTCAAGAAACACCATCTTTATGAGCGCCAGGACGATAACCTTGTGTGTGAAGTCCATATTGACGCGGCCCAGGCGATCCTGGGCGCGGACGTCGATGTTCCCACGCTCTATGGGAACGTCAAAATGAAGATCCCGGCAGGGACGCAATCAGGCAAGATATTTCGCATCCGTGATAAAGGCATCCCCGATGTCAGGACCCGCGTCAGAGGGGACGAATTGGTGCGTATTGTCGTTGATATTCCCCAGGGGTTGAACACGGCCCAGAGAAAGCTCATCGAGGAATTCGCGCGGCTGAGGAATATAGATTTAAGTTAAAGGGTATCATCTGAAGGGAGTTTGAAAAATGCCTACATATGAATACGAATGCAAATCCTGCGGTCACCGTTTCGAGAAATCCCAGTCTATTACGGCCGAGGCCATCAAAGTATGTCCTCAGTGCCATCAGCGGAAAGTCGTGCGGCTGATTAGCTCCGGTTCCGGTGTCATCTTCAAGGGGTCCGGGTTTTACGCCACGGATTACCGTAAGGGGGCGCCGTCATCTTGCCCTTCGGCGGGAAGTAAGCCGGGCTGTTCGTCCTGTCCCGGCAGCGCAAAATAATGGCCAAAAACCGTATGATCCTTGCCTGGGCATCAGTGGGCGGGTATGCCCTCGTGATCTTTATTCTCTCGGCCATATCCGGCAGTACTATTCCCCGTTTCTTCTGCGGCGCCGACAAAATTCTCCACTTTCTGGAATATCTTCCTTTAGGGGTCTTATTGATGCGCGCCATGGCGGTCATGGGTGGCCGTCTTAGAATTCGAGCTTTACTTGTTACCCTGTTTGTGGTAATGTTATATGCCTTGACCGATGAGATCCACCAGTTTTTTGTCCCGGGACGCACCCTGGATGCCGCGGATTGGGTAATGGATGTATTGGGTGCAACGGCAGGAGGCAGTCTCTATCCATGGCCAAAATAGAACCCTTTGCTGGGGTGCACTATAATCTGGAAGTCGTAGAAGACCTCTCCAAGGTCGTTTGTCCTCCTTACGATATCATTGATGCGGGGGGGCAGGAGCAATTCTACCAGAAGCACGCCTATAATATCATCCGTCTTATTCTGGGCAAAGATTTCAGCGCCGACAACGACAAAGAGAATAAATACACGCGGGCCGGCGCCTATCTTGAGGAATGGCTGCGCAGGGGTGTCTTGATGCAGGACAACGAGCGCAGCCTTTATTTTTATGAACAGGTCTTTACGCTCCAAGGAGAGAAAAAGACGCGTCTGGGCGTTATCGCTTTGATGCGTTTGGATGACGAGGGGCAGGACCGTTCGGTCTATCCCCACGAACATACGCATACAGCCCCTAAAGAGGACCGCCTGAAGCTTTTGAAAAGCGTCGAGGCGAACTTGAGCCCTATCTTTACCGTCTTTTCCGACCCCGGTGCCGCATTAAACGACCTTTTTAAGAAACATGTTGCTTCCAGAAAACCTCTTTTTGATGTTATCGATGATGAACATAATCGGCATCGGCTCTGGCAGGTTGGGGACGAGGTGCTGATCGCCCAATTCAAAGGGCTCATGAGCGACAAGCAGCTTTTTATCGCCGATGGCCATCATCGCCATGAAGTCGCCAGGATGTTTCGCGAGTTCAAACGCAAAACATCCCCGGCCGGCTTCAAAGATTCTTATAATTACATCATGACGTACCTGACACCCCTCGAAGACGAGGGGTTGTGTATTTTACCCACCCACAGACTGATCAAGAATGCTGTTTTTTCCATTGAAGATTTATCGTCATGCTTTGACGTAAAGGAAGTCCCCGGCGCCAAGGAATTGTCGGCCGCCATGAAAGAGCGGCAGGAAGACGTAGGCGTCTTCGGTCTTTACAAAGATCATCACTTCTACCTGTTAAAGCTTTCTGAAAAGCGCGCATGCAACAAGATGATCCAGGAAGGGCCAAAAGATTACAAGAACCTGGATGTTGTCATCTTGCACAAGGTTGCTTTTGACCATCTTTGTAAGATCGCCCTGGAAGATATCGCCTATGAGATTGATCTTGGGCGCGCCGTCACCGAAGTCGACAGCGGCGCCTACGGCGCCGTCTTCGTCCTCAATCCGACCAAGATGGAACAGATTCGCTCGATCGCCCTGGGCGGTCATGTCATGCCGCAAAAATCCACGTATTTCTATCCGAAACTGCTCAGCGGCCTCGTTATCAACAAACTATAGAACGCGCGACGCCCATGGCTTTTTTCAGCAAACCCAAATATACGGTCGTCAAGATTCGCAAGAGAGAGATTCCCGAAGGCCTCTGGACGAAGTGCCAGGAGTGCGGGGAGCCCATCTACAAGAAGACTCTTGAGGAGAACCTCAAGGTGTGCCCCAAGTGTCATTTTCATTTTAACGTCACGGCGCTTGAAAGACTGGAGATGATCGTAGATGCGGACTCCTTCAAGGAGTTCGATAAGGAGATGTCCAGTACCGATCCCCTGGAATTCAAGGGAATCAAGTCTTATAAGCAGAAGCTCGCCGAGGATCAAAGGACGACGTCGCTCAAGGAAGCCGTGATTACGGGGCAGGGGGAGATTTTCGGCAAGAAGGTCGTGGTGGCGATTACGGATTCCCGGTTTATCATGGGGTCCATGGGGGCGGTTGTCGGAGAAAAGATTACCCGTGCCATCGAGCACTCCATTGAAAAACGGTTGCCGCTTGTGATCGTCTCCGGTTCCGGCGGCGGCGCCAGGATGTATGAAGGGATTTTCAGCTTGATGCAGATGGCTAAGACATCGGCAGCCCTCAGGCGCCATCACGAGGCAGGTCTTTTGTTCATTTCTGTCCTGACCAATCCCACGATGGGGGGCGTCATGGCGTCTTTTGCCGGCCTGGGGGATATCATTATCGCCGAGCCCAAGGCGCTGATCGGATTTGCCGGTCCCCGTGTGATTGAGCAGACAACGCGCCAGAAGCTGCCGGAGGGGTTTCAACGGTCCGAATTTATGATGGAGCACGGCCTTTTGGACATGATTGTCCATAGGAAGGCCCTCAAGGAGACGCTCCACCGGGTTATTGATTATTGTAGTTGACACGGTTAAGTTTTTTGTGATAACATTTAAAAATCCTGACTCCAAACATTAGATCCTGAAAGAGATTACGAGATTGTTTGGAGTCCGGAAGTCAGTAGTTGGAAATTGGAGCGAAGTGACATTATGGCCCAAGTCAGTTTACGCAACGTCAGCAAGGTTTATGCCGGAGGCGCACGCGCCGTTGACCGCGTCACGCTGGGTATTGAGAACAAGGAATTTTTAGTCCTGGTGGGTCCGTCCGGTTGCGGAAAGTCGACGACCCTGCGCATGATCGCAGGGTTGGAGGAAGTGACGGAAGGCCAGATCTATATCGCCGACAGGTTGGTCAACGATATTCCCGCCAAAGACCGCGACATCGCGATGGTCTTTCAGAACTACGCCCTTTATCCCCACATGACGGTTTTCGAGAACATGGCTTTCGGTCTCATGCTGAGAAAGTATCCGAAATCGGAGATTGTGCGCCGTGTAAACGAAGCGGCGGACATCCTTGGTATCAGGCATTATCTGGAACGTAAGCCCCGGGAGCTTTCCGGCGGCGAACGCCAGCGCGTGGCCGTCGGCCGTGCCATCGTGCGCAAGCCTACGGTTTTTCTTTTCGATGAACCATTGAGCAATCTTGACGCCAAGCTGCGCGTGCAGATGCGCACGGAAATCCACAAGCTGCATATCCGTCTGCAGACGACCATGATCTATGTGACGCATGACCAGACGGAAGCTATGACGATGGGCGACAGGATCGCGGTCATGAAGGATGGCGTGGTCCAGCAGATTGCCGATCCCATTACAATCTATGATAAACCTATCAATAAATTCGTTGCGAGCTTTATCGGTTCGCCGCCGATGAACTTTTTGACCGGAAAGGTGGTCAAATCGGACGGCCGTTTCTATTTCGACGAAGGGAACCTGCGTGTGCGGATCCTTAAAGAGATGGAACCGGCTCTCGCGCCTTACGCCGGACGTGATGTCGTTTTTGGCATTCGCGCTGAAGATGTTTATGACAAGCTTTTTGTGTCCGAAGCCCCCGCAGAGAATGTTGTGCGCGTCACCTGCGAGGTCGTCGAGCCTATGGGCTCCGAAGTCTATCTTTACCT
>CAZAYJ010000044.1:0-8486 GCA_964489335.1 uncultured Planctomycetia bacterium | reverse complement strand
TCGGCGGAAGGAGTAAATAATGAAAGAATGGAAAAAGTTTCTTTACGTTGTAGCGGCGTTTTTAGTGTGTTTCTATTTGCCGGTTGAAAACCTGCGGTTTACGAACGCTATATTTGAGGCTTTGGCCTTAGTTAAATGGTACGCCCGGGAACATGTCCTGTTGTGCCTTGTCCCGGCTTTTTTTATCGCAGGGGCTATTTCGGTATTTGTCAGTCAAGCATCTGTGATGAAGTATTTCGGGGCGAAAGCGAATAAGTTTCTTTCTTATAGTGTGGCCTCAGTGTCGGGAACGATACTTGCCGTTTGTTCTTGTACCGTCTTACCGTTGTTTTCGGGTATCTATAAGAGAGGGGCTGGGCTTGGGCCTGCGATTGCTTTTCTATATTCAGGGCCAGCTATAAATGTTTTGGCTATTATTTTAACCGCACGTATTCTTGGTTGGCAGTTAGGATTGGCCAGGGCCGTAGGAGCGGTGGTTTTTAGTATTGTCATAGGATTGCTCATGCATTTAATCTTTCTTAAAGAAGAACGTGCCCGTCATGCGAACGGAGATCTGCAATTTGGCGAGGTTAAGGTAGCACGTCCATTATGGAAGGATATTATTTATTTTTTCTCTATGGTCGCGATACTTGTTTTCGCCAATTGGGGGAAACCTTTGGCAGGAGATACCGGGTTTTGGAGTTTGATTTATGCTTTCAAATGGTGGATTACAGGATTCTTTTTAGTGGTCTTGGCCTATTCTCTTTTTAGCTGGTTTAAGAAGGATGAGTTAAAGGAATGGACCGGTGCGACGTGGGGCTTTGCGCTTCAGATATTACCCCTTCTATTAGGGGGCGTGCTTATATCAGGATTTCTCTTGGGCAGGGTTGGACATGAAGGCATTATTCCCTCCCGCTGGGTCGAGGCGTTGGTTGGAGGTAATTCTTTCAGAGCGAACTTTTTTTCATCGATCGTTGCGGCATTTATGTATTTCGCGACGCTTACTGAAGTACCTATTTTGCAAGGGCTTATTGGCTCAGGTATGGGCAAAGGACCTGCGTTGGCGCTTCTTCTGGCCGGCCCCGCATTGAGCTTGCCGAGCATGCTGGTTATTCGTGGTGTTATCGGCACAAAAAAGACTGTTGTGTATGTCGGTCTTGTGGTTATTATGGCGACGATAAGCGGCATGATCTTTGGGGCGATAGTTAAATAATGATTAAGAAAAAAGTTAGTTTCGGCAAAGAGGATCTGCTTATGATTGAATAGATCGTCCTTGATCGGGATAAAGATGAGGCACTGAATTTTGTCAAAGAGGCAGATCGAAAAGAAAATGCCTCAAAAATGAAGGAGGAAGGGATATAGATGAAAAACAACGCGGATAAAATTAAAAAGATCGTTAGGGACGGCTACGCAAAAGCGTTATCGCAAAAAAGCTCGTGTTGTTCTTCGAGCTCTTGTTGTAGCGGCGTAACGCAGGCGGAAGATATCAGCAAGAAAGTAGGCTATAGTGATTCAGAACTGAGTTCTGTTCCGGAAGGGGCAAACTTAGGGTTTGGATGCGGAAATCCGGTTGCCATTGCTTCATTAAAAGAAGGCGATGTTGTGCTTGATTTGGGAAGCGGTGCGGGATTTGACGCATTTTTGTCGGCTCAACGTGTCGGTAAGACCGGCAGAGTTATTGGCGTTGACATGACGCCGGAGATGATCGCCAGGGCGAAGGAAAACGCCAAGAAGGGTAACTATAGCAATGTGGAATTTCGGATGGGAGAAATCGAGAAATTGCCCGTAGAGGACAGTTCAGTCGATGTGATCATATCAAACTGTGTTATTAACTTGTCGCCTGATAAAGAAGCGGTTTTTAAAGAGGCCTACAGGGTCTTGAAGGCAGGAGGCCGATTGATGGTCTCGGATCTGGTGCTGGTAAAAGAGCTTCCTCGGGAGATCAGGGATTCTGTCGAAGCGTATGTGGGATGTCTTGCTGGAGCAATTAAGAAAGAAGAATATTTGCGTTTTATTGAGCAGGCAGGATTTCAAGGTATCAAAATAATAAGCGAAGCAAGTTATCCTGTTGATGCCATGTTTGACAATCTTGAGGCCGCTCAGAACGCGATAGTAAGCGTGAAAGTCGCGGCGGTTAAAAAATAACAGAGGTTTAAAATGAAAATTGAGATTTTAGGTGTCGGCTGTCCTAAGTGCAAACAGCTTACCGCTAACGCTGAGGCGGCGGTTAAGGAGCTAGGCATTCAAGCTGAAATCGGTAAGGTTACGGATATTGACAAAATCATCGCATATGGGGTGATGATGACTCCGGCCTTAGCGGTTGATGGCACAGTTGTTTCAGCGGGGAAGGTATTGAGCAAAGATGAAATCAAAAAGATTCTATCTAAATAGGGGAGGACTTTAATGGGGAATTGTATGTGTAATGAAACAGGTGTGTTGATATTTCCGTGTTCTGGCGGCTCTGACGTGGGGGAATTGTCGGATAGAGTGGCTCGAAAAATGGCCAAATGCGGACAAGCGAAAATGTTTTGTCTTTCCGGTATCGGGGCGCATATCTCCGGCATGATCGAGTCCACAAAATCGGCCAACAAGCTGATCGCTATTGACGGCTGTCCTGTTTCCTGTTCTAAGAAGACGCTTGAGCACGCTGGTTTTAAGGTTATGGCGTTTAATCTGAAGGATCTGGGTTTTGAGAAGGGCAAGACTAAAGTTAACGATGAAAATATTGAAAAAGCTGCTTCAAAAATTTCAGGAGGTCAAGTTGAAAAAAACAATCCTGATGTTTCTGGTCATTGTTGCGGTTAGCATAGGTTTCGCATTCATCTCATATGACGCCTTTGCCGAGCAAGGGCCGTCGTCAAAGGTGATTGCTTATTATTTTCACGGCACATTCCGTTGTCCGACATGTCATAAACTTGAGCAGTATGCCAAAGAGGTGATAGAAACCGACTTCAAGGACGCGCTTGCGTCGGGAAGGCTGGAATTCAAGGTTGTTGATGTGGAAGACAAGGGTAATGAGCATTTTGTAAATGATTATCAGCTTTTTACAAAATCGCTTGTCCTGTCTTTGGTCAAAGACGGCAAGGAAATAAGGTCAAAGAACCTGGATAAGATCTGGGAGTATGTCGGCAATAAACAAAAATACTTTGATTATGTCAAAAGCGAGATTGCCGGTTTTTTAAAGAAAGCATCATGATGGAAATAGTCGCTGTTTTAGGTTCGGCGTTGTGGTTGGGGATGTTGACATCTATCAGCCCGTGTCCTTTGGCGGCAAACATCGCAGCCGTATCGTTTCTGTCAAAGAAGCTCGTCCATCCGGCCTTCGTTTTTGTTTCAGGTCTTGCCTACACGGTCGGTAGGATGATTTCGTATGCGGCTTTGGGCTGGATCATCATTCGTTCGCTCTTAAGTGTCCCGCAAGTCGCCCAATTCCTGCAAAAATATGCGGGCAAGGCCTTAGGGCCTCTCTTGATCGTGACAGGCCTTATTTTGCTGGAGGTGTTCACTCTTCGCTTGCCGGGCGTCGCGCTTTCGCAGAAACACCACAATAAGTTTGCCGAGGCCGGTGCGCCGGGGGCATTTCTTCTGGGATTGATCTTCGCTTTGGCGTTCTGCCCGGTTTCAGCGGCGCTTTTTTTTGGGAGCCTGATCCCTTTGGCGCTTAACAGCAAGATCGGGACATGGCTGGCTTTGATCTACGGCATAGGGACAGGGCTTCCGGTGTTGCTGTTTGCTGTGGCCATCGCCCTGGGCGTGACGTCTTTGAGCCGCTGGTTCCATCGGATCACGAAAATTGAATACTGCACGCGCAAGATAACAGGGGTTGTCTTTATTTTTGTCGGTTTGTATTATACGGGGATTTATATCTTGGAGTTGTTTTGAGGTGATGCGTTGGAAATAGAAAAAGAAAAAAATACGAGATAATCGTTTTCCCGAATCAGGACGAAGGATTAAAAGCCCAGCGCGTCTTGATCGCTGAAGGCGAGAATTTCAAGCACATTTTTACTCTGGCGGTGGTTGTGCCTGAAGAACGAAAGCAGGAGACGTGCCGGCGTCTTGTTAACGGGGAAGTGATGGTGAGCGGCTGCTATCCATTTTTATATAGGGATTATGAGGCTGACTTTTTCAAGAAGGCCGAAGCGTATAAGCGAGATCATTCCGCAGGAACGTTCCTCAAGACAATAACATTGTGCTATGTCGCGCCATGCATGGCTGACGAAAAGAAGATCCGTCTTATCGCGTATTTTGACCACGATATAACCGAGATATTGCCGTATCTGAACGCTGTTATCAAAAGTGCCTCTTACAACAAAAACGCACCTACGATTACCTTCACCAAAGAACGGAGGATTATCAATCTTTATAATATCAAAATCACCGTCGCTAAGGCGGATGATATCATTGATGCATGGCGCATCTTGGATGATGTCAGGCTCATGATCAACAGGACTTATGAGAACAGGTCGAATATCAAACCCAGCTATGAGGAGAAGGTCAGGGTGACGGCGCTGCAGATTTACGGCTGGCTCCCGAAGTCGAATTGCCGCGCCTGCGGGGAGGCGACTTGTCTTGCGTTTGCGGTAAAGCTGCTGCGGGGAGAGCAGCAGCTTTCGCATTGTGCTCCCTTCTCGGTGGAGCCGAAATTCATTGAAAACAGGAAGATCATGCAGGAGATGGCAGAAGCGCTGGGAGTGGCTTAGGGGGGCGGTCATGAGCGAAAACGTTATTAAGAGGTTATCTTTTTTAGACAAGTTTTTAACATTATGGATATTCCTGGCGATGGCGCTGGGCGTAGGCTCGGGCTATTATTTCCAGGGCCTTGTCGATTTCTGGAATAAATTCCAGGCGGGGACAACCAACATCCCTATTGCCGTCGGACTCATCCTGATGATGTATCCGCCGCTGGCTAAAGTGAAGTATGAGGAACTGGGGGATGTTTTCAGCAACGCGAAGGTTCTCATTTTGTCTCTTGTCCAAAACTGGGTTATCGGGCCGATTCTCATGTTTTTTCTGGCGATGGCCTTCCTTCGCGGGTATCCCGAGTATATGGTCGGGTTGATCATGATCGGTCTGGCCCGTTGTATCGCCATGGTAATCGTTTGGAATGAGCTGGCGAAAGGGGACACGGAGTATTGCGCCGGGCTTGTCGCCTTCAATTCCATATTTCAGGTTTTGTTTTATTCTGTTTATGCCTGGGTCTTCATCACGATTCTTCCGGGATGGTTCGGATCAAAAGGGGTTGTCGTCAACGTTACCATCGGACAGATTGCGAAGAGCGTGTTTATCTATCTGGGTATACCGTTTTTGGCGGGGATCATCACGAGATTTTCCCTTATCAAGGCCAAAGGGAAAGAATGGTATCAGGCGAAATTCATCCCCAAAATCAGCCCCATTACTCTCGTCGCCTTGTTGTTCACCATCGTTGTTATGTTTTCTCTTAAAGGTGAGTATATCGTCAAGATCCCGATGGATGTCGTCCGGATCGCTATTCCGCTTTTGATCTATTTTGTCGTTATGTTTTTGGTTTCTTTTTACATGGGGAAGAAGAGCCGGGCCGGATATTCCAAGACAGCAACACTTGCCTTTACGGCTGCCAGCAATAATTTTGAGCTGGCCATTGCGGTGGCCGTGGCCGTCTTCGGCATCAACTCCGGCCAGGCGTTTGCCGCCGTCATCGGTCCGCTGGTCGAAGTGCCTGTCCTGATCGGTCTGGTGAATGTTTCGCTTTATTTTAAGAAGAGGTATTTTAATGAGTAAAAAAAAGGTGTTGTTCGTCTGTGTCCACAACTCCGCCCGGTCCCAGATGGCTGAGGCCTTTCTTAGGCAGATGGCGCCGGATAGATTTGATGTTGAGAGCGCAGGCCTTGAACCAGGCAAACTGAATCCCGTTGTTGTTGAGGTCATGAAGGAAATCGGGGTCGACATTTCGCAAAACAAGACCAAGAGCGTGTTCGATCTCTACAAACAAGGCAAACAGTATGATTATGTGATTACGGTTTGTGATGAATCGCAGTCAGGTCGGTGTCCGGTATTCCCGGGAAGCGGCAAAAGACTTCATTGGGGCTTTGATGACCCGGCGGCTTTTGAGGGCGCCTACGACGAAAAGTTGGTAAAAACAAGGATGATCAGGGATCGCATCAAACAACAAATAATTGATTGGCTGAAATAATTCTAATCAGACACGGAGAGACGGATCAAAGAGAAGGGCTCGTGGGACCGCTTGAGACCGGAAGGCCACGAGTGAAGGCGGATAACCGAGGCTTGAGCATTCGATAGATATATGTTAAGCTTGCTTTATGCATAAACGCCATAAAATCCTGATTATCTTGATGGTTGCCGTCGTTTTTCTGGGCAGCATTCCCGTTGTTTTCTCTGCCCCTGATCATGCGTGTTGCTGCGCGTCGTGCAGTTGCAAGATCCTCGCCTGCCTTTATGCATGTGTCAGCCCGGCAAAGATAGAAAGGGATGTCTTTTCTCCGCGTCTCGCTTTGGTCGGCGCGCTTGCGCCGGCGCCGGAGGCCATGTATCAACATAAGACTGCCCGCACCGTTTTCCACCCCCCGAATCCGGCCCTCGCTGATCCGTCATAAGTTGTTTTTTTAAACATTCATAACAAGGGAGTAACGATGAATAAGTCACTTTTGTTTGTGCTGTTCATGGCCCTGTTTCTATTGACGGGACAGGTCTATGCTGAAGGGAAGTGCTGCGGGACCAAAGGCGGCGGCTGTGCCATTGAAGCATGCTGCCAGAAAGGCAGTTGCGCCTGTGCATGTGCTTGCTGTAAGGATGGTGCCTGCGCCTGCGCTGCGTCCAAGTGCTGCCAAGGCGGTGCTTGCTGCAAGAAATAAGCAGCCGGCGATCGGCCTGCAAAAACGGGGCGGGATTTCCCGCCCCGTTTTTTTTATGCCCCCATGATGCTCAGCTATGTTTATCCGGTCTCCCATGGTGGAACAGAAACAAGGTTAACCCCTGGCTTTTTATTTTTTATAGGCATATAATAAAAGGCAATGCGAGAAAAGATGGAAAAGCGTCTGCGAACAGAAAGGAACGCTATGAATGGGGTCAAGTATGCCGGACAGGGGTTGGTCATACTGGCCGTATTATTTTTAACGGCGGCCTGTCCGGCGCGCGCCTGCGCGCAGGCGCGCGACGTCAACAAGAACCCCGTTATCATCTCGGACCGGCAGGCCATTGCTGTCGATCGCAGGTTGCTGGCAGCAGCCAAGAAGGCCAATAATCCCGAGGCGATCAAGAATGCCAAAGAGAGGTTGAGCCAGGATATCGCCCGGTTGAAGAGGGATTTGGCGTCGGTCAAAAGGGAATACCGCGCCATTCAGGCCAAGAGGGCTGAGACGCTTCAGGAGAATGCGAGCGAAGACGCCAACGGCAAGGACGAGGCATCCGACGAGTCTTTGGAGGAATAGGTATTGCGTGCCGGTTGATTAAAAGCCGCCCCGTGGGGCGGCTTTTCTTTTTTTGTGCGGATGATATTATGCCGTTCGGCCTTCTTCGAACTTCTGGATTAGAGAGACGACCAGGTCGACGGATTTATCCCCGAATCCCCTGCCCAGCTTGAAATTGACGACTCCGGCATTGAGCTGCAACCAGAGAAACTTTTTGATGTCGACGGGGCAGAACTGGGTGCGGAATGCCGTGCATGTTAGGATCCGCGGGATGATGAAGGCAAAGGCTCGGGCGATGATGGCCAGCATCTGAAAGGGGCCCAGGAGGATTTCCGCCGCCCCGGAAGCCAGGAGCCGTGTTTTATTTTCACGGGAGATAAAGACATAGTGGTGATAAGAGTTGCAGCGGTCGCCGCAATAGGTGTTGCAGATGGCAGTGATCCTGCTCTTGCTTTTGGTCACGACATCCTTGATCAGGTCTGCCCGCCGCGAGTCCTGGGGGGTCAGGCAGATAAAATCATAGGCGCCGCTGTCCCGTAGGTACATGTCCAAGGTCTCGCGCGGCGTCAGGATTTTGAGGGGTGAGTAATATTTTGTGCAAGAACTGATATAGAGGAGGTCGCTGCCGTATTTGCGCCGCAGGGAGTCTTCCAGGAGTTTGTTATTGAGGATAACGCCGTTTTTGACTCCGTATTTTTTGGAGAGAGCGACGAGATGCGCAACGGGAGCAAGGTTCTCTTCATTCAATTCTTTCCGGTTGACGAACATGTTCGTGAATGCGATATAAAAAGGAATACCGCCCTGGTTGGCTTCCTCGACCGTATGGTAAAAATGTGCGGATAATTTCGCCAGCTGGCCTTTGGTCAGGTTGAAAAACAGCCTGTTCCAGAGGAAAATGCCATCCAGGCCGTAATTGAACCGGCCGCCGTTCAAGGGGGAATTCGGGAATCCGCCGAACATGACGATCTGGATATTCTCAAGCCGGTTGAGCTCAATGAGGTGTTTGACAGGGCTGGCGTAAATCGGGACTTCGAGAGTGTATTTTTTCATGTCTCTCCGTATTTTCAATAGTAGTATAGCACGAGACAGGCTGCTGCCCCCAAA
>CAZAYJ010000043.1:0-8559 GCA_964489335.1 uncultured Planctomycetia bacterium | reverse complement strand
GGCGACAAGCCCCTTGATTCCTATATGCCGTTGTGCAAGATAGACGACGACCAGGTGACAAGCGGTTTTTCCATGAAGGCGTTGGAAAAGATCGGTTTGCTCAAGATGGATTTCCTGGGCCTGAGGACTCTGACGGTTATTGCCGAGGCCCTGAAGATTATCAAGAGGACCAAAAATGTCGCTATTGACATCGACGCTATTTCTCTGGAGGACAAGAAGACCTTTGAACTTTTGGCTTCGGCTCAGACGATCGGCGTGTTCCAGTTGGAAAGCGCGGGGATGCGCGATCTCCTGCGTAAACTCAACCCGAGTCATTTTGAGGACTTGATCGCTCTTCTGGCTCTTTATCGGCCGGGCCCCATCGGTTCAGGTATGTTGGATGATTTTATCCAGCGCAAACACGGCCTTAAGCCCATCATTTACGACCATCCCAAGATGGAGAGCATCTTGAAAGACACCTACGGGATTATGGTGTATCAGGAACAGGTTATGCAGATCGCCTCGGCCCTTGCCGGCTTCAGCATGGCGCAGGCGGATTTGTTGCGCCGGGCCATGGCCAAAAAGATACCGGAGGAGATGGACAAACAGCGCCATTTGTTTGTCGAGGGGTGTATCAAGAATAAGATCGACAAGAGGATTGCAACCAAGGTGTTCGACTTGATTGATTATTTCTCCGGATACGGCTTTAACAGGAGTCACTCGGCGGCCTATGCGGTGATCTCTTACCGCACGGCCTTCTTGAAAGCCAATTATCCGGTTGAATTTATGACAGCGCTTCTGACAAGCGAAAAAGAAAATACGGACAAGGTCGTCGAATACGTCAAAGAGGCCAATCGCATGGGGATCACCGTCCTGAATCCGACGGTCAATGAAAGCTATTCCAAATTTACGGTTGAAAACGAGACAAGTATACGGTTCGGTCTCCTGGCTGTCAAGAACGTAGGACAAGGAGCCATAGATTCCATTGTTGAGGCCCGTCAGAAGGGGGGACCTTTTGAAAGCCTGGAGGATTTCTGCCAGCGCGTCGATCTAAGGCTCGTGAACCGTAAGGTAGTGGAGAGCCTGATCAAGTGCGGTGCCATGGATGCCTTCAAGTTGCGTCGCAGCCAATTAATGAGCGTTTTACAGGAGTGCCTGGATTATTCGGCCAAGGCCCATAAGGACCGTAGCTCCGGCCAGATGTCGTTTTTCGACACAGAATTTTGCGCCGAAGCGGGTTTCAAAAGGTTCCAGGTCAAGGTATCTGATATCAAGGAGTGGCCCGAGCTCCAGCTTTTGTCTTTCGAGAAAGAGATTCTTGGTTTTTATATCAGCGGACATCCCTTAGTCCGGTACGAGCACCTTCTGGAGAGATTTTCTTCCTGTTCGATCTCGAAGCTGTCGGAACTTAAAGACGGCCAGGATGTTACTATTGTCGGCCTGATCAATAAGATCAAAATCACGACGACGCGACAAAAAGCAGAAAAGATGGCCATTCTGAGAGTGGAGGATCTGACGGGGCTTCTCGAAATCCTTGTTTTCCCAAATACTTATAAACAAGTTTCGCGTTATCTTATTGCCAATAATGTGGTGATGATCAAAGGGAGGTTATCTCTCCGGGAAGAGATGCCTAAGGTACTTGCCGGCGATGTAACCCCCATTGATGAGGCCTATCGGATGATCTCTTCGATATCCATTGATCTGTCTGGTCTTAAGGAAAATATCCTCCAGTCTTTGAAGGAAAAGCTGTCCCTCTCGCCGGGGAGCGTGCCTGTTTACCTGCATCTGGACTCCGAGAACGACCGTAAGCTCCGTATTCTGGTCGCCAGAGACCTTTTTGTCCAACCGAGGCAGGAGCTGTTTAATGATATTGAGGAACTCATTGGCACACAAAGATTTCAGTTGACGATGTAACTCTTTCATGGTACGCTACTTATAAAAATAGAGATTCCTCACCTTTAGAAAGGAGGGTGATGACCATGACGAAGAAAGACATCGTGCTTAAGATTGCTGACGAGACGGGAATCAAACAGATTGACGTTAAAAAGGTTGTGCAAAAAACCTTTGATCATATTATCGCCAGTCTTGTTCGCGGGGAGAAGGTTGAGTTGCGTAACTTCGGTGTTTTCAAGCTGAAAGAAAGACGCAGCCGTACGGGAAGGAACCCTCGGACAGGCCAGGTCGTCCCGGTTCCGGCAAGAAAAGTCGTTGTTTTCAAGTCCGGCTTGGAGATGAAGAAACTGATTAAATAGCTGTAACACACCGTGTTGCTCCCTGTTGATGCGTCCGTAAATTTCTTCTCCGTTCGGCCAAACCGTTCGTCTTAGAATTTATAGAGAAAGCGTGCCGGGGGTAACCAAAAAAGGGTATGTCTCCGCATTCCACATAGCGGGGGCTAACTGCATAAGGGAGCAGGCCTTCACATGGCGCCAGGTCATATCGAATAACGAAGGGCCCTGCGCAAGGAAAAACCAACATTATAGGCGAAGTTAAGGAGTGTATTATGTCGCAAGTAGGCAAGGTGAAGTGGTTCTCTGCCCAGAAAGGGTACGGATTTATCGAATGCGAAGACGGACAGGATGTCTTTGTCCATTTTTCGGCCATCAAGAGCGAAGGATATAAAACGCTCGAAGAAGGGCAGAAGGTTCAGTTCGATATCGTTCAGGGAGAAAAAGGTCCCCAGGCCAAAGATGTTGTGAAGATCTGATTAAAACTAAGCTCTCAATTGAAGGCGGGCCGCTGTTTGTCCGCCTTTTTCAAACCTTATAAGGCCATTTAGCTATCCCATGCTTTTCAAATCTCCGCGCGGTACAAAAGATATCCTGCCGCCTGAAACAAGCCTTTGGCAGACTATTGAAGGACAGGCCAGGCATATTTTTTCCCTTTATGCTTTCCAGGAAATCCGGACCCCCTTGATTGAAGAGACAGGGCTTTTTTTGCGTTCTTTGGGAGACCTTTCGGATATTGTCCAGAAGCAGATGTTCCTCATCAAGAAGGAGAACGATACGTTTGTTTTGAGGCCCGAGGCCACGGCTTCTGTGATCCGCGCCTACATCGAGAACGGTACTTATCATACGTCCCAGCTTGTTAAATGGTTTTATATCGGTCCGATGTTCCGTGCCGAAAGACCCCAAAAGGGGCGCCTGCGCCAGTTCCATCACATAGGTTGCGAAGCCATCGGCTCTTATAGTCCCGTTCTTGACGCGGAACTGATACGACTGGCTGTCCATATCTTGCGTCAAGCCGGTATCGCCGGCTTTGAAGTGGTCATCAACACTCTTGGTTGCGCGAGCGATAAAAAGAAACTGGCGATTTATCTCAAAGAGGCTCTTTTGCCGAAAAAGCAGACGTTTTGCGAAGATTGCCAGGGTCGCATGGAACGCAATGTCTTTCGCGTCCTGGATTGTAAGAATACGCAGTGCCGGGAGAATGTTGCCGCCTTGTCCATCGATACAGGGCGCGTCTGCCAGGATTGCCGGAATCATTTTGAGTCTGTCAAGAAGGCCCTTACAGCCTTTGGTGTTACCTTCAGGATTGACCCGCTTTTGGTCCGCGGTCTGGATTATTATACAAAGACCGTTTTTGAGATTAAACATCCTGGCCTGGGAGCGCAGGACGCTTTCGGCGCAGGAGGCCGGTATGACAAGCTGGTTGATGAGTTGGGCGGGCCGCAAAAAGGGGCCGTCGGGTTTGCCCTCGGCGTGGAACGAATGCTTTTGGCTGGAGGGGCCAAGGACGCGTCGGCGGTCCCTGCGTTGGATTGCTATCTCATCGGCCTAGGGGAAGCGGCCGGGGCCAAGTGCCAGGAGCTTATGAATGTCTTGCGCGAGGCGGGCGTGTCGACGGACACCGATTATGCGGATGGTTCCTTGAAATCGGCGCTGAGGAAGGCAGATGCGTCGAAGGCCAAGGTCTGCGTCATCGTAGGCGATAACGAGCTGGCTAAGGGTGTGGGTCTTTTGAAGAACATGATAAAAAGGACGCAGAACGAAGTGCCTCTAGAGGGAATCGTTCGACAGGTAAAGGAAGCTTTATGTTAAGGACACATACGTGCGGAGAGTTAAAAAAAGAGCACGCCGGCCAGGTCGTCGTGCTTTGCGGCTGGGTGCACAGGCGCCGCGACCATGGAAAGCTTATTTTTATTGACTTGAGGGACCGCTACGGCTATACGCAAGTCATGTTCAGTCCCAAAGATTCGCCTCAGGCCTACAAGGTGGCGACGGCCCTGCGGGCCGAATTTGCCGTGCGTCTGAAAGGCCTGGTTAATCTGCGTCCGAAAAATAATATCAATCCCGACATCCCCACGGGCGAGATCGAACTGATCGCCCAGGAATTAGAAATCTTAAACCCGTCGTTGACACCGCCGTTTGAAATCGCCGATGATCTCATTTTGTCCGAAGACGTACGCCTGCCTTACCGCTATCTGGACTTACGCCGGCCGAGTATGTTCAAACTGTTGTATGCCCGTCATCAATTGAACCGCTTGATGCGCGAATTCCTTAGCAGGGAAGGGTTCGTCGAGGTGGAGACGCCTATTTTGACCAAGTCCACGCCGGAAGGCGCACGGGACTACCTCGTGCCGTCCCGTGTGAACCCGGGAAAGTTTTTCGCCCTTCCGCAGTCCCCGCAGCTCTTCAAGCAATTATTGATGGTGTCGGGATTTGACCGTTATTTTCAGATCGCCAAATGTTTCCGGGACGAAGACCTGAGGGCGGACCGCCAGCCGGAGTTCACCCAGATGGATATGGAGATGTCGTTTGTGGAAGAGGAGGATATCTTTTCTATTTCCGAGAGAATGTTTGTCCTTCTCTTAAAGGAACTTAAGGGCGTGACGCTGGCGACGCCGTTTCCTCGTATCAGTTATAAAGAGGCGATGGAGACATACGGCTGTGATAAGCCGGATTTACGCCGCAACAAAGAAGATGCCGGCGAATTCTCTTTCGTCTGGGTTGTTGATTTCCCTCTTTTTAAATACGACGATGAAGAGAAGAGATGGGACAGCGAGCATCATCCTTTTACAGCGCCCCATCCTGAAGATATCGGTTTGCTTGAGTCCGGGGATCTTGGCCGCATCCGTTCGCGCTCCTACGATCTTGTGCTGAACGGTAACGAGATTTCCAGCGGCTCCATCAGAATCCACGATCAAGCGCTGCAGCACAAGATTTTTGAGATTCTGCGTATTCCGCAGGATGAGATTGATGCCCGCTTTGGGTTTTTGCTCGAAGCTTTCAAATATGGGGCCCCGCCACACGGCGGCATCGCGTTCGGGCTTGACAGAATCCTGTCGATCTTCTTCGGCACGGAGAGTATCAGGGACATCATTGCGTTTCCTAAGACGCAAAAAGCCGTCTGTCCTTTGACGCAGGCGCCATCGGATGTTACTGACAAGCAGCTTAAAGAATTACACATCCGGAGCACGGCGCACTGAATTTTTTAACAAGATTGAAAGATTGGCCATATGAAGGAGGATGATATGAAGCGATATGCTGTGGCACTGTGGGCCATGATTTTTGCGGTTGTCTGTCTGTCGGGTTGTGCCAGGGTACGCACCTATACGGTTGAACAGGAGCGCGTCGATCAGGATTTAACGTCGGGAAATGCCGGATATTTGACAGGCGCGCCTCAACAGGGCGTTCAGGCGGACAGAAAACTGACCCGCACAACGTATGTGGCCGAGGTGGAATTGGGGAGGAAGGCCGGACAGAAACCTAGGGCTAAAAAGCCGAAATATGAAAAATGTCCTATGGCGATGGAGAATGAGCAGGGGGCCACAGAAGAGATAGCGGCGGAAGTGCCGGTTGCCGTTGCTTCCGAGACAGCCGCCGCGCCCAAAGAGTCCGTAACGTATACGGTTGCTGCGAGTGACACCCTTCAGAAGATATCGATGAAATTTTACGGCACGACCAAGAAGTGGAAAGTGATTTTCGATGCTAATAAAGACATATTGAAGAGTCCGGACAAGATTTACGCAGGCCAGGTCATTAAGATTCCGCAGGAGTGATCCCTGTTAGAGATAAGCTGTCATGGACGACTGTTTATCATGGGGAGGACTGTTGGGCAAATCAGGTCTATCAACAAGATGAAATTTATGTTCAACAAAAAGTTTTATCGCTAATGGGGTGATATGTTTAGGGTCGTCGGACTAGAGAGCCAGAAGGAGGCGCAGGATTTTTTCGGCCTGCATGATGAGAATGCGCGTCTGATCGAGCAGGAATATCATGTGAAGATCTCTTCGCGGCCCGACGGGCTGCGTGTGAGCGGTTCCAACAAGGGCAGACTCGAGAAGGCGATCCGCGTCATCGAGAATTTCCTGCAGCTGATCCGCACCCACCGGGATGCCGATAAGCGCGAACTTGAGTTGATCATGCGGTCTTTGAGCGGAGCCAAAAAAGAGTGGAAGGCGGCGGAATTCCGTTTCTCTCAGGATTTCAGGGATGTGGCCAAGAAAGAAAAGGTCGCTTCTCCAAAGACAAAAGGACAGCATGAATACGCCGATGCCATCCGCAAGAACGATATCGTCTTCGGTATCGGTCCTGCTGGGACGGGAAAGACCTATCTGGCCATGGCCATGGCGGTTTCCGAGTTTAATTCCGGCAGGGTCCGCAGGATCATTTTGACGCGGCCGGCTTTGGAAGCGGGTGAAAGCCTGGGGTTTCTCCCCGGGGACATGCACCAGAAACTTTCGCCCTACCTGAGGCCTCTCTATGACGCCCTCTACGATATGATGGAGGCTGAAAAGATCGAGAAGTTTCTGGAGACGGGGATCATCGAGGTCGCGCCCCTGGCGTATATGCGCGGTCGCACCCTCAACGACGCCTTCATCATTCTTGATGAGGCACAGAACTGTACGCCGGAGCAGTTAAAGATGTTTTTGACGCGCCTGGGATTTGATTCCAAAGCTGTGATTACCGGCGATATCACGCAAAGCGATCTTCCCGGCGGAAAACCGATCGGCTTGGTCCAGGCCCTGGAGCTCCTCAATGGCATCCAGGGGATCAAAATCAGTTATCTGACGGGCGAAGACGTCGTACGTCACGAGCTGGTCCAGCGGGTCATTGAAGCCTATGATAAAGCACAGCGACATAACGATTAGAGAAGCGCTTCTTTTCATCGGCGGGATTGTTTTTCTGGCCTTTTACGGGATCCAGACAGGGATCCCGCTGATCGTCATCCTGATGTTTTTGGTCCTGACGGTCTATCTTTTGGTCCTGAGCCGCAAGTTCGAGGACAAGCGTTATAATTTCCTTTCTTTGGGATTTCTTTTTCTTGTGGGCGCCGCCATGGCGGTCTTCTTTAAGGAATACACCGCATTGTCGCCCTATTATATCCCTGTCTCAGCTGTCGTGATGTTGGTCGCTCTTCTTTATCATGATCTGGAATTGTCTCTGATCTTTGCGGTGCTTTTGAGTTTTTTCGTCGGCGCGATTTTTGGCGGAGATATCTATCTTGCAGGTGTGCTGTTTCTCGGCAGTCTCTTGGGCTCTCTTTATGTCTGGCAGGCCCGCCGGCGCTCGCGCATTATCACAGCCGGTTTTTTTGTCGGCGTGATCCAGAGCGTGGCCGTGCTGACGTTTTTCCAGCATACGTCCTTGAGAGACGTTCCTGTTGTCCGTTTTTGTACGGCGCCTTTTCTGAACGGTCTCATCTCTTCGTTTTTGGTGGCCGGCCTTCTGCCGGTCTTCGAATATCTTTTCAGGGTTGTGACCAATATCAGCCTTCTGGAACTGGCTGATTTCAATCATCCCTTGCTCAAGCGCCTTGTGTTTGAGGCCCCAGGGACATACCATCACAGCCTTATGGTCGGCAATCTCGCCGAGGTGGCCTCTGAGGCGGTGGGGGCCAATGCTCTTCTGGCAAGGGTAGGGGCTTATTATCACGACATCGGTAAGCTTGAAAAGCCCGAGTATTTCAGCGAGAACCAGGATAAGAACATGAGCAAACACGATACTTTGAGCGCCTCCATGAGCAAGCTGGTCATCATGGAGCACGTCAAGGCCGGTGTAGAGCTCGCCAGAAAGAATCATCTGAACAGTACCATCATGGCGTTCATCCGCCAGCACCATGGTACAAGTCTCGTTTATTATTTTTATCGGCGTGCCCTGGAGTCCGGGGAGAACGAAGGGGACTTGAGCGAAGAAGTCTTCCGTTATCCCGGCCCCAAGCCGGAAACGAAAGAGACAGCCATCGTGCTTTTGGCGGATTCTGTTGAGGCCGCCTGCAGGACTCTTGATGAGCCGACGGCCGAGCGGATCGCCGACATGGTGCACCGCGTCATCAACAACAAGTTTATTGACGGGCAACTCGACGCCTGCGATCTGACCTTAAGGGACCTGGAGAAGATCGCGACCATCTTTATCCATATTTTGGGCGCTTTTTACCATTCCCGTATCGATTATCCCGACCAAGGTGAGACGACCAAGAAACCTTAAATACCCTCTTTCTGCAACGACGCGGGCCTGCATGTCGGCCCTGCCCAGGGGTATTTGTATCGATATCTGCAGGCGATCCCGAAGGCCCGTGCCGTCCGATGAGGCGATCAGGCGTGTTGTCGGCCGCGTGCTTGCCGCTGAAGGCGTGTCC
>CAZAYJ010000042.1:0-8617 GCA_964489335.1 uncultured Planctomycetia bacterium | reverse complement strand
TCTATTTCCACAGCTTCTCAAACGTATAATAGCTCTTGCGCAGCTGTCGCAAGAACGGACTTAATTTTCCGTCCCCCTGTCCGACGACACCTAACCACTCCTCGTGCATGAATCCGTCAGGAAACGGGCCGATCCACAAACCTTTCGTGTCGTGAATACTCGGTTCGTATCCCTTCCACCATTCGTCCAAATATTCAAACAGGAACCCGCCGAGGGCATTGCCCGCCCCCTCGCCAAAGGCCGCATTGTCTACAATGTCGCCCCATGAACCCACCAGATACTCCATCTGTGCCTCTTCGGCCTGCTCGCGCGTGTAACAATACGCGTAGGCCCCGCAACCGTACTCGGTGATAATCGCCGGTTTATCCGTCAGGCGCTTGACATCCGACCAGAAAGAACCAAATCCCTGGTCGCCCCGGTAGGCATTGGCGCCGAAGACGTCGATATCCGGGGCATAGGCGGCATAACGGTCCAGATACAACACGTCGCCGCTGGCGATGGCAACAGGATGATCAGGATCAAGGGATTTGATGAGCTTGGCCGCTTCATTGGCAAATTTAAAGAAGCTTTCTGGTTTCTTGTCGGCGTTGCAAGCAACGCCATAGACGTTCTCGTTACCCAGAAGCCACATGAGCACGAACGGTTCATCTTTGTATTCCATGACCATCTTGCGGATGGACTCCAGCATATTCTTCTGGTGCTCGGGATTGTCATAGTCCGTGCCTTCATGCCAGCTGGCGCCGGAACCCAGCGCGTACTTGCCCAGATAATCGCCGATGACGACACGGATGCCGTATCTCTTGAACGCATCCCTGAAAAGTTCCTTCTTCAAGGGCGTCGGCTGATGATACATGCGAATCGTGTTGACCCCCATGCGCTTCATCAGCTCAAAATCGCCGACGGCTTTCTCTCCGGGATCCTGCACGTTATTCCAGTTGACATCCACAAATGCATCATAAGGCCCGTCACATTTGCCGTTATTGTTGTAATCATATTCCATCCAGCTGACGAGCGAGCCGTCGTCCGGACTCTGGCCGACCTTGACAGGCTGATAGGTAATCCCCTTGATCAAATAAGGCTTATTATCAACGAGCATCTGCCAGTCGCCATTCTCATACTGCACCAGGCGCACCTGGCCTGAACCCAGGCGGCGTTTGATCTTGCGCTGCATAATCTTCATATCCACATACTTCCTGACTTTGTCCGAGATCGTCTCTGGGATATGATTTTTGACGATACGGCCAGGATTCACGATGAAGACATCGTTGCGGATGTCATTGTCGAAGCCGTTATCGACCTTGATGGAGGCGCCCACGAGCTTCATGTTCACTTGCGGATATTTTTTGCAGAGATATTTGATGCGCGCGATGGATGCCGGCCCGACGTACCACGGCGTATGCCAATACGTCCACCCCACGGTCTGCGGGAAGTTCACGACGACCGCATAATACGCCTTGATCGCGTGCTTGATCAGGCCTGATTTTTCAAGGATCACGGCCGTGTAATACTGCCGGATACCCGGCGGCTCGGGCGCCATGGCCCATTTAATAAACGCGGCCTCCAGGTCTGGGGAGCGGACAAAATCCCAATGGCTGCCCTCCAGGCGTTTCTCCTTCTTGACCTGCTGGAATGCCGGGTCCCAGCGCACGCTCGTCGTGTTGGGATAGATCCCTTCGCCGACGGCCTCGGAAAGCCCGTCCTGGGACTTGATGACATACTTGTAATCTTTGGTGCCGGGATCAACAAACTCCCCGTACTTTTCGTAATCCACGATCTCTTCCTTGCCAGGATCAGACAGCTCGATCTTCGTCGCGGGGATCGCCCCGCACCGTTCGGCATTCGGGTCTTTGCCCTGAAGGCGGTCGATGGCTTCTTTGGCGACCTCGGCCGTCTTATAAAACCATCCCCGCGGGTCCCAGGCCTGGGCATAGCCGTAATCACTGGCGATCACGCCGAAGGCGGCAATCGCATCGTCCTTCCTGCCCTCTTTCTTCAGGGCCTCGCCTTTAATAAACTGCGCCTGCGCGACGTTATTCAGGACCGCATAGGCGTTGATCTGTTCGGTTGGAGGAAAATCTTTCAACGACGCTTGCTCTTTGGCCGCCTCCCGGCCGAACCGACGTATCACCTCGTCTACCGTCGCATAGACCTTCGCAAAATTCCCTTCGTCCTTGGCCTTCCTGGCCACAGTCACCATTTCTTCAAGCGGCATTTCTGTCTGGACTGTCTCTGTTGCCGCTTGATCTGATCCGGCGGCGCCGGCCGCAAGAACATCTGCCGCCATTTCCTGGTTTTGGACGGGCTCATCCTGAGCGCAGGAAAACCCGGAGGACAAAAAATAGGATAGGACGGACAGAAAAATAAAAGAACTTAAAAACCGGAGACTAAAAAAACGCTGCGCCTGGCCCATGGAAAACCCCGCACATCTTTTTTCATCTTTCTGGATTGGTCTGTTCATTGTTTAGATATCTCTGTTCTCCGCTGCCCGGAATCAACCGACCACCGCACCCGCTGTGATCCCCTTGATGATAAACCGCTGCATGACCAGATAAATGATAAGGATGGGCAAGACGGTAATGGTCATGCCGGCCATCAGCAGCGGATATTGTGTGATGTGCTCCCCCTGAAAGACCATGAGACCTCTCTGCAGAGGCATCAGGTTCTTCGACGACAAAATCAGGTTCGCCAGAATGTATTCGTTCCAGACATTAAGGGCATTATAGATAATGATGACGGCGATGGCGGGCTTGGCCAAGGGCAGGGCCACATGGCGCCAGATCCCCAGACGCGAGCATCCGTCGATGCGCGCGGCGTCTTCCAGTTCCTTGGGCATCCTGTCGAAAAATGTCTTGAGCATGTAAATGCTGAAAGAAAGCCCTACGTTAATCATACAGAGGATGTAGGCCGTGCGCGGGTAAAACTGGTCCTCGATAAAAGAAGTGAGTCCGATAACAACGCTCTGCGGAAAAACCTTGAGCAGAAGCGGCGTCGCAGCAGCCATCACATTCAACAGGACATTGCGGACATTGTTAACCAAAACATAGAGTGGGACGAAGCTGCCGGGCAAGGGAATCATCATGGCCGCCAGAAACATGAAAAACAAAAGGTTCTTGCCGGGGAAGTTCATGCGCGAGAACGCGTAGGCCGCCAGCGATGAGACCATGACAATGCCGAAGACGACGACCACGGTATAAAAAAGAGAGTTCAGGAAATACACGCCGAAGCCGCCCCTGGTCCAGGCCAGGTAAAAATTCTCCCAGTGCATGGCGCGAGGGATGACGCTCATGTCGGAAAAGATCGTGCTCTGTGTCTTCAGGGAAGAACCGAACATCCACAAGAGCGGAAAGACGCACGTCACGGAGACGATTATAAGGAAAACGTTGATAAAAAACCCCGATGCGTGCTGTGCGGCCGTGTATTTATTGAGTCTCATATCATTCCTGTTTCTGCCGACTGGCGGCTGATCATGCCTGCTTCAGTTTCCGCGATATCCCCATCTGCGCAAAAGAGACCATCATCAGGATCACGCCGAACGTCAACCCCTGGGCGCATGCGTAGCCGAACATCGAAGACCCCTGCATGGATGCCAAAATCCTCGTCACCGGCACCTCCGTATGGTAGCCGGGGCCTCCGCCGGTCATCGACAAGATCAAAACAAAGGCCTGCATCGACCCCAGGATGGTCAAAATCATAACCAGGACGAACACGGGGATCAGGAGCGGGCTCGGTCCGTTCTTGACACTTTGCCACACGGTGGCGCAGTCAACCCTGGCCGCATCGTATAATTCCTTCGGGATCGTCTGCAACCCTGCCAAAAGAATCATAAATCCCCAGCCAAAACCCTTCCAGCTGTGGATGATGGCGACGCATGTCAAGGCCGTGTTGGGGTCCGACAACCAGTTATGCGCCAGCTGATGCAGCCCCAGAAGACCAAGCGTATAGTTCAGAAAACCGTAGTCGCCGTCGTAGATCCAGCGCCAGATGAGACCCACAACAACCTCAGAGAGGACCGGAGGGATAAAAAAGATTACGCGATAAAAGTTTTTCGCCCGGATCTGCCGGTCGCACGCCAATGCCAGGGCCAGAGCCAGCGCATTCTGGAACGTCAGGGCGATGAGCGTGATATAACCGGCGTTGCGCATGGATACCCACCAAATCTTGTCCTTCATGATCTCAAAGAAATTAGACAAGCCCACGAAGGTCATCTTGGGCGAGATGCCGTCCCAGGCATGATGGGACAGCTGAAGGACTTTGAAAAAAGGATAAATATAAAAGATGGAGAAAATCAACAGCGCCGGCACGACGAAGAAGAACGCCGGCAGGCTCTTCTTGATGATGTTGGCCAGGACGAGGAAAAGAAGGGCCAGCGTCACAGAACCGTAGGCCAGAACCCAGAAGATGGCGGAGTCGTGAAAAAACAAAAAGGCCGTCTCCAGACACGCCAAAAGCAACAAGGTGCCAATCACCTTCTGCTTAGGTGTAGCGTTATGCAACACATTATAAAATTGCTTAATTCTATCGGCGAACATTGTTGTTAACAACTTAATGAGACTAATCAGGTCTGTCCTGTTTTGTCTCATTATTTACACCCGCGCTTGAACTTGCTTACGCATTAATTCATTTTTGCTTCGCCATTTCTTCGGCCTTCAGCTTGGCAAGCTCTTCCGCCAGGCCTTCCGGCGTCTTCTCTCCGATGATGATCGACTGGATGCCCTTGTCAAAGCGCTCGATGACCTTGGGCAGCTCATTCACCGGCCAGATGTTCGGATGCGTCACATTATCCATCCCTTTGGAAAAATCCGCCAGGATTTCCGATATCGATCCCGACACTTTCCTATTGGAAGGCAGATTGCGTGTCGCCTCCGACAAATACGCCTGCTGCTCGGTCGACGTCAGCCACTTCAGGAATGCGATCGCTTCGTCTTTGACCGCCGAGCGATCATTGACCAGAAGCGAGGAACCGGCCCCGCCCCAGATATACATGGGATTCTTGGGATTAACCTTCGGCGGAAGCATGACACCGTAATCCAAAGAGGGATTCATGCCGTGATAGACATTGACGCACCAGGAGCCGTTGAAGGCGAAGGCCGAGCGCTCGTTCGCGAAATTCTGCTCGGCCGTCTTATTCACCATAGTCACGATACCCGACGCCAGCATGCCCCTGTCGGCCATTTCCTTAAAGAGACTAAACACCTTGACCCAGTCGGGGTCTGTATAAGGAACCTCGCCGCGGATGGTGGCCATGACCTTATCGGGCCCCATGATATTGAAAGCAAAATTCGATGCCAGGCAATCAATCATCCAGATCTCGCCCCAGCCGCTGACCAGCCCCTGGATGCCGGCATCCTTTAATTTCTGGCAATCGGCGACGAATTCCGTCCAGTCTTTCGGCGGCCGCGCCGGATCCAGGCCTGCCTTCTGGAACAATTTTTTATTGTAAACCATCTGGATATTCATGACGTCAATGGGCACGCCGTAAATGCCTGCCTCGACGCCGTAAGGATTATCCGCCTTGAATTCGTTGACCGCCAGGGCCTTCTCATACAAAACGTTTTTCCATGCCCCGCCCTGTGCGTCGTCCATCGCCGCCGTCAGGTTCGCTATGTGGCCGGCCTTGATAAAGGCCGCAAAATCCCGCTTCTCGCCCAGAAGTCCGAAGATATCGGGCAGCGCCCGCGCTTGCGCCGCCGCGCGGACCTTCTGAGAATAAGCATCGGAGGGCGCATATAATTCAAAGACGACCTTGATGCCCGTCTTGGCCTCATACCTTTTAGCCAATTCCTGAAACGCCTCTTCCCTGTCCGTCATCCAGTGCCAGACGACAATCTTTTTGCCGGTCGCCTGGGCCTGGGGTGCCTGGGCGCCCTGGGTGCCGCAACCGCTCATGGAAACAGTCATCAACAGGCAATACACAGCAGACAGTAGAAACAAAGGCAACGAAGAGAGCGTTTTCTTAAAAATGCCCAAGCGATTCACCATTGCTTTCCTCCGTTATCGTCCGTCGAGCGCCCTAAAACCGCGCTACCCCATCACGACGCGGACCTTGTGTTCTTTGCCGTCGCCGAACGGCTTGATCAGTGTCCCTTCGATCCTGGTCCCGTCGACATGAATCTCTTTAACACCCTTCTCCACGCCGTTAGGATTTTCAATCTCAATATCATACACGTCCCCGCGAAAAGGCCGGCGGATGAAACATTTCTTCCAAGCCGACGGCAGACATGGATCGATACGCAACCCCGCATAATCCCTGCGCACGCCAAGGATCCATTCGGTCGCCGCCATGAATGCCCAGCCCGATGTTCCCGTAATCCACGTGAACTGGCCTTCGCCGTAACGGTAAGGATTCTCCGGCCCGACGAGATATTCGGCATAGACATAAGGCTCGGCCTTATAAAGATCGTAATTTTTCTGCTTGTTGGGCATCACCTTACACATAGACGTATACGCCCAGGTGCCGCGGCCCGCCATACAAAGCCCGACGATCATGAAATGCGCCGCATGGCAAAAGACCGCCGCGTTTTCTTTCGTGCCTTCGGAAAACATGCTGATGCGGCCCAACTCCGGTCTGAAATGGCTGAACGCCGGATAAAAAAGCGCCAGGCCGTGCTTGCCGTCCAGGTATTTAGCGCTGTTTTTGAGGATCTTGTCGAACTTTTCCCCTTCGGCCACGCCGCTCAACAAAGCCCACGCCTGCGTATTTAAAAAGATCTTACCGCCGTCGTAATCTTTCGTGCCGTAAGCGATCCCATCGTCGGTAAACCCTCTCTTATACCATTCGCCGTCCCAGCCCACATCGTTGATCCTGTCGGTCATGGTCCTGGCCTTGCGACTGAATTCCTCGGCCTTGGCCGCATCGCCCACCAGTTCGCAAAGTTCGACGAAATATTTTAAAGAACGCACCAGCGCCTGGGCCAGCCAGACACTCTCGCCTTTATGTCTTTTGCCGGCGGCATCGATGGCGTCGTTCCAGTCCGCGTGGCCTATTTTCGGCAGGCCGCGCTCGCCGACGTCATTGAAACAAAAATTAAGGTTCTTCTCCAGGTGCTCAAAGAGTGTGCCTTCCCCGTCGGTCGTGGCGCCACCCTTGTGCTGAAGATCTACCTCCCAGCCGCCGACCCATTTGTCTTTCAGGTACGGCACATAGGCGTCGAGGATAGCCCTGTCTCCTGTTTCCTGAATATAGGCACGGACTGTCGCGGTCAGCCAGACCTGATGATCCTTGTTCGGACGATGCTGGTTAGGCCCTGATGTGTCCGACCACCCCGGCGCGGACGTCCCGTCGCGACGAATCAAAGCCGCGATTTGCAGGATGCGCTTGCGGGTCAGCTCGTGGTTGATGGAAACGATCGCCTCCGAATCCTGGGCCGAATCGCGGTAGCCGCGGCCGCCGGAACCTTCGTGATAAAACGACGGGGAACGCGACCAAAGGTTGCAGATATACACCTGGTATTTCATCCAGGTGTTGACCATGGTATCGAAGTCGCTGTCCGGCGTCTTAACGACGATGTTGCCGACGATGCGCTTCTTCCAAAGCTCCCGGGTCGCCTCGAGCGCCTTTTTGACCTGCGTCAGGTCCCTGTATTTTTCAACAAGCTTGATGGCGTTCGACTGGCCTTCAGTCTCGCCCAAAATCACGACAAATTCCTTCGTCTGCTTAGGCCCAAGCTTCACCGTATGCTTCAGACAGGCGATACCATCCTCGCCGGAGCACAAGGCCGTATTCCTGAACTTGCCCTCCAGGATGGCCTCGGGTCTCTCCTCGGTATTGTAACGCCCCAGGAATTCCATCTTGCGGGTGGCGTATCCCTTGACGTCGAGCGAAGAGGCGAAGAAACCGAAATTTTTGAACTCTTTGATATTCATCCCCTGCCAGAAGGCCGTCTTCCATCCAAAGATCAGCTTGTGGCTCTCGTCGAACCACATCCGGTTGTACAGGTTCATGATGTTGCGGTAGCGCAGCTCTTCATGATAGTCGCCGACGAGCCATTCAATATAGGGATAAAGCTCCAGCTTCTTCTCCTTGTTCGACTCGTTCGTCAGGGAAACAAGCCAGAGTTCGCAATCGTCGTCGACGGGGACGAAATAGGTGATACGGGACGCTACGCCGTTGTTTTTTTGCGTGATCGTCGTATAGCCGAGGCCGTGACGGCACTCATAGGCGTCCGGTTCGACCCGGAGCGGCTGATATGTCAAAGACCATACTTTTGCTTTTTTGCCGGCGGCACGCTCTTCCCGGGCGTAAATGTAGCGTCCCGGCCTGTCGAAATTCTTGTAATCCGGGGCCCACCGCAGAAGACGATCCGTGCGGCAATCGCGGTAGAAGCTGTATCCTCCGGCGCACTGGGAGATAATAGCGCAATACTTGTCGTTCGTCAGGTAATTGATCCAGGGAGTCGGTGTTTCGGGATGAGAGATAATAAATTCGAGCCCGTCAGATGAAAAATGTCCGTACTTCATGTTCTTTGTCTCTTCTCCTTTTTTAATGAGCGTGCGATTTAAATCCGGCACACATTTTATTCACTCTCTTGCGGAAGGAAGGAACGCGTGATCCCGAAGACAAGTTATATGGAAAATAAACCGAGCGCATGAGTAAAATGAATGCTGGATTAGGTTCAGG
>CAZAYJ010000041.1:0-8998 GCA_964489335.1 uncultured Planctomycetia bacterium | reverse complement strand
CCTGGGCAACATGATCAAGCTCGCCGACCTGATCATCTCCAAAGGGATCTCGATCCTGGTGGCCGGCAAACTGTTCCTATATCTCATCCCCTTTCTCTTCAGCTTCATCCTGCCGGTCTCGACCTTGACCGCCGTCCTGTTGTCCATCGGCCGGCTTTCCGGCGACAACGAGTTGATTGCAATCCGTTCCAGCGGCATCGGCCTCTTCAAAATACTCTCGCCGATCATCGTAGTCGGCGTAGTCCTCAGCCTGTTTGCCGTCATCCTAAACAATGTGATCATCCCCGTCTCCCACCATAAATCGCGGGAGACGCTGATCGAGCTCGGCTCACAGAACCCCATGGCTGCACTAGAAGCCGGGACCTTCATCACGGCATTCGAAAAATACATCATCTTCATCTATCGCATCGACGGCAATAAATTCTCCAACATCCGCATCTACGAACCCCAGGGCGACGATAAACCTCCTCGCACCATCATCGCCAAAAAGGGGGAATTTATCGTCCTTCCGGACAAACAACTGCTCAAGCTCAAGCTGATCGACGGCACGTCCGACGAAATCAACCCGAACGACCCGGAGAATTTCTACAAACTCAACTTCAAGACTTACTTCATGAACATCGACTTTAAAAAACAGGCTGCGGCCAAGGTTAACAAAAAAGCCAAAGACATGACGCTCCAAGAGCTGCGCCAGGAGATTGACAGGTTCAAATCGACGGGCATCAACACCGCGCCCCTCCTGACGGAGATCTACAAACGCAGCACCTTGGCCTTCTCCTGCGTCGTCTTCATCTTTGCCGGGGCGCCGTTCGCCATGATCACGCGGCGCAGGGAAAAATCCCTGAACTTCGGCTTCGCGTTCCTGATCATGGCCCTTTACTATCTCCTGTTGATCGGCTTCGAGACGCTGAGCTCCGAAGGCACCATGACGCCGTGGCTGGCCATGGCCATGCCCAACATTATCTTTGGCCTGCTCGGCGCAGGGATGCTCTATAAAACATGCTTATCCTAGACCGCTACCTCTTCCGATCCTTCCTCAAAAGCCTCTTCTTTTGCCTTGTCGTCTTCATTTTTCTCTTCATCATCATCGACATTTTCGGCAGTCTCCAGGAAATCCTGCGCAATCACCCGTCCATCCTGAAAGTCCTAGAGCTCTACCTGTATGCCATCCCGGTCATCATCGGCCAGACGGCGCCCATCGCCGCGCTCCTGGCAACGCTCTTCACCCTGGGACAAATGAACCAGGCCAATGAAATCATTGCCATGAGGTCTTCAGGCCTGAGCATCTGGCACATCGTGCGCCCCTTCGTCCTCTTCGGCCTGATCATGAGCTTGGCAATCTTCGTCATGAACGAAACCATCACGCCCTATGCCCAAAAAATGAGTAAATTCATCAAACGTTATTACGTCGACAAGGCCTACGAATCCGCCCAGGACATCCCGCTGGAGAATGTCGCCATCTACGGCTACGACAACCGCCTCTACTTCCTTAATAAGTTCTATCCCAAGACAAACACGATCGAAGGACTGACGATCCTGGAACACGATGCCGAACAAAACGTCCGTTCCAAGGTCTATGCGGAGAAAGCCATCTGGAGAAACAACAGGTGGGTCCTCTACCAATGCTTCATTTACTATCTGGGCGACGGCCAGAAAATACGAGGAGAGCCCTTGTATTTCTCGGACAAGGTTTACAGAATTGAAGAAACGCCCGAAGACTTCATGAGGCAGAACATCCCGGTGGAAAACATGACTGTCAAGGACCTCGCCATCTATATCGCGAGGCTGCCGGAGAGCGGAGCGCAGAACACGGTCAATCGCATGAAGGGCGACCTTTTCCAGAAGACGTCGTCGCCCTTCACTACCTTTATCATCATCCTCTTGGGCATCCCTTCGGCCATCATCGTGCGTCGCCGCGCAGTCGCCTTTTCTTCCATTGGCATATGCCTGGGGATCAGTTTCCTCTTCTACGTCCTCTTCGCCGTGCTGGCAGCCCTGGGAAAATCCGGCGTCTTACCGCCTCTTCTGGCCGCATGGGGCAGCCACATCATCTTCGGCGGCGCCGCCCTCTATCTGATCACCCACACCCAATAATGTCTTAAGCTTGAATTGACGCCAATGATGCCTGGGCGCCCGGCGGGTTATCCTTTATCGATATAGACGCGAGGCACGCGGGGAGAAATCCAACAGACGACTTCATAAGGGATGGTGTGGCACAGGTGGGCGATCTCTTCAATGCGGATGATCTTGTCTTTCTGCGTTCCGGCCAGTACCACCTCATCTTCCAACCGCACGCCCTTGAGATGGCCGACGTCGATCATCGTCTGGTCCATGCAGACCACGCCGACGACCGGGCAAAATTCCCCATGCACCAGAACGCGGCCCTTGTTCGACAACAGACGGTTATAGCCGTCGCCGTATCCTACAGGCAGAGTGGCGATCATCGTATCGTTCTTGGTGATGTGTGTGCGGCCATAACTGATGGAACGGCCCTTGGCCACGTTCTTGAGATAGACAATCCGGGTCTTAAATGAAAGAACCGGGGTCAGATCGACCTTGCCGATCAACGCGTCCGTCGGATGCAGGCCGTATATGGCCAGGCCCGGGCGAACCAGATTGAAATGGGCGTCTTTATAACCTACCACCGCCATGGTATTGGCGGAGTGTTTGAGGGGGATCTTGACGCCCTTGATCTCAAGCTTCGTCACCAGGGCGCAGAACATCGTGATCTGCGAACGCGTAAAGGCCTCATCCGTATCGGCGCTGGGAAAATGGGTATAAAGGCCTTCGATGGAGAGATGCGGCAAGGCGCAAAGTTTCAGGATAAAATCGTCCGCCTCCGAATGCCAAACACCCAGACGACCCATGCCCGTATCGATCTTCACGTGGATCTTGGCCTTCTTCTTTAAGGCGCCGGCGACTTTATTCAGCTCCAGCGCCATCGAATAGTCCGTGACCGTCGCCGTCACGTCATTATCAATCAATGCCGCTGCGTCGCTTTTAAGAAAAGCGCCCAGATTCAGGATCGGCACATGGATCAGGTTCTTTCTTAACGTCAGGGCCTCGTCCAGACAGGCGACGCCAAGATAATCCGCCCCGCAGGTGACAAGCTTGCGCGCAACCTCGACAATGCCGTGCCCATAGGCGTTGGCCTTGACCGCCACCATCATCTTCGTGCCTTCCGGCAGGGCTTTCTTCAACGTCCGATAATTGCGCCCTACGGCAGCCAAGTCGATCTCTACCCACGTCTGGCGATAAAAGGATGTTTTATTCATAAAATCATCTCGCAGCGCCGGTTCGTCGCAAACCAGGCGCGTCTAACATATTTTTTTGACCTGGCAATCCCTGGCATACAGATACACGGCTTCGAGCCCCTGCGCATCCGTTTTGCGTCTTTGGCGAAAAGCCTTTTGCGTCAAGGCCGCAATACCCTCGGGCGCCGGATACCACATGTCCTCTTCAAGGGACCCCAAAACCCCCAGGCGCTTGCCAATTTCCTGGCTATACACCTTGACGGCGTCTCCGGCCAGAACAACCTTCGTATCAAGACGGTCCAGCCATCGCTCAACATCAAGCAGTGCGTCTTTACACAACGGCTCAAATCCCCCTTTGCCGTCCTGTTTGAATTCCGCGGCGTAAACCTGCGAACGCCTTGCATCCACAGCTACAGCCAGACGACGCACGGGAATGCGGACGGCGTTAACAGCGATAGCGGCCAGGCTTGAAAACGGATAGACCGGGCGCGAAAAAGCGAATGAAAATCCCTTGATAGCGCTCAAGCCTATGCGCACCCCCGTAAAAGAACCAGGTCCCACGCCAACACCGAAAGCAGCGATGTCCTCCAGGGTCAGACCCGCTTGCCGCAGACACGTCTCGATCAGATCGAAAACCCCTTCAGCCCTGCCCTTATCAAACCGGCGCCGTGCCTGCGCCAGCACCTTTTTCTCATCGGCGACGGCGACAACAGAATAGGCCGTGGACGTATCCAAACAAAGAAAATTCATGAGAAGACCTCTCTGGACGGATGCCCTCTTTCCAGGTCTTCTGCCGTTGCCATCATCTTTTCTAAGGCCAGAATGAGATAATTCTTGCTGAAAACTTTGTCAAACGCCTTATCAAAGACGCTCCAGGGCAGATTGGCCTTAGGAAGGAACACAAGAGTATTCTTCTCAATGACGGCATACTGAGGCAGTCTTGCAGTATTATATCCCATCGTTTCTTTCAACATCATACAGATCAAGGGCAAAGGGAGAAAAGCGTTCTTGATGCCGGAATAACGGACGCCGACCTGAACGTCCCTCCCTTTGTAGATGCCGCTGACCTCATGGCGGGAAAAAAACAACCTCCATGACGGCAGAGGCACTTCTGGCACGCCAAGGACTTCCCGGCTCGCCTTTAAAAAATGTTGGATGACCACCCGGGTGCGCGCCAGCCACCCGACGATGAAACCCGCAAGCACAAAGCCGAATGTCCATAAGAGATATTGATCCGGCCTGCTCACCGCACCGTCAAAAAAACTGACCGCCTGGTTCACGAGATCTTTCTCCTTCCCCGCGCTTGCGCCGACGGTTGGATGACGACAATCCTGCGCGCATCGCCACCCCCAGAAAGGGAAAATTCGATGCGCACATGGTCCGGAGGCAGCAGTCCTTCGAGCTTATCCGCCCATTCAATGACACAGATCCCTTGCGAGCCGACAAATTCCTCAAGACCTATGCCCCGGAATTCATCCGGGGCCGAAAGACGGTAAACATCAAAATGGTAAATGGGGATCCTGGCCGGATAATTTTTCAGTATAACAAACGTGGGACTCGACACATAGGCCTTTTTTTTGAAGCCGAGACCGTAGGCTAACCCCTTGACGAATGTCGTCTTGCCGCTGCCGAGATCCCCCACCAAAGCCAGACAATCGCCAGCCGCCAGCCCGCGGGCTAATTTTGCCGCCAGCTTCATGGTCTCTTCGGCAGATCGCGTCACGAATGTTTTCTTTGTCATGGCTAAAAATGCCTGAACTTCGGCGGCGGCAGCTTTTTTAAAAAGCCGTCGCGGCTGCGCATTCGCACACCCTTGAAAGCGGCCGTCATACGGCCTATAGGATAAAAATGGAGACGGGCCGCCGACAAGCGACGCGCCTGCGCCGGCCCAAGCGTAAAAAGCAATTCGTAATCTTCTCCGTCGCCCATGGCCTCGGCGATCGTCTTGACACCGGCAGACTTCGGGATATCTTCCTCGAAAATCTCGGCCCCCAGGCGGCTGGCTTCGCACAGGCGCGAAAGATCCATGCTCAAACCATCTGAAAGATCCATCATGGCGTTGACATTGAAATGTTTCACAAGAAAACGGGCCTCTTTGACTCTGGGGATAAAACGCAGGTGCCGGCCGCTTTTCAGAGAACCTCCCAAAGGGCCGGAGACGAAAATAGTGTCGCCGTCTTTGGCGCCGCTGCGCAAAACAAGGTTCTTTTTCTCGACCTCCCCCATCATAAAGACATCAATCACGAGACGGTCGCTGCGGTTTATGTCTCCGCCGATAATGCTGACACCGTTTCTGCGGGCGCATTGTCCGATGCCGGCGAACAAGGCCCTGGCGCGGACGGCCAGGTCTTCGCGCGGCAGCCCTACGGAGACAAGAGCGAACCTCGGCTCGCCGCCCATGGCAGCGATGTCGCTGATGGAAACGGCGACGGCCTTGTAACCAACCTTCTTCAGATCCTCCCCTTTCTTGAAATGTACGGACTCGACAAGCATGTCCACCGTCAGAAGATTGTAGAGGCCCCCCGGCCCCGCAATGACGGCCGCGTCATCACCCGGGCCAACAACGACCGAACGATCGGACACCCTGAACCGACGAAGGGCCTGCGTGCCAAGGGCCCACTCGTTACTGTTTTTAAGATACGCGGCCATACAGGCTTCTTAAGTGGCGGCCAAAAGGCTTGCGGATCAACCCCTTCTCCGTGACGATAGCAGAGACAAGAGAAGCGGGCGTAACGTCAAAAGCAGGATTAAACACATGTACCCCGGCCGGGGCGATAGGTTTTTTAAAATAAAGCGACGTCACTTCGCGCGGATCTCTCTGTTCGATAGGGATCTGGTGGCCGCTCTTCAAGGACAAGTCCAGCGTCGAAGACGGAGCCACGCAATAAAACGGAATTTTATGGTAGTGCGCCAGGACGGCCAGGCTGTATGTGCCGATCTTGTTGGCGAAATCTCCGTTGGCCGCGATGCGGTCCGCTCCCACAAAGACGGCGTTGATCCGGCCCAGACGCATCAGGTCGGCCGCCATATTATCACAGATTAATGTCACGTCAATCTTGTTATGTAAAAGCTCCCACGTCGTCAGACGCGCCCCCTGCAGGAGCGGCCGCGTCTCGCAGGCATAAACCTTGATGGACTTGCCTTCCTCGTGGGCCCGGTAAAAAACGCCCAGGGCCGTGCCGTAACCACTGGTCGCCAGGCCGCCGGCGTTACAAACGGTCAAAAGGCTGTCACCGTTCCTGATAAGGCAGGCCGCACGACGACTCAACTGAAAGCACATCCGAACATCCTCTTCCAGGATGGCATCGGCCTCTTTTTTAAGAAGCGCCAGGAGCCTCCCTTTCCTTTCGCCTTCATGCTCCTGGACAACACGGACCATCCGATCCAGGGCCCAAAAAAGATTGACGGCTGTCGGTCTGGCAGACGCCAGATACCTGCGGATCTTCTTGGCTTCCTGCAGAAGACCCGGCCATGTCCTGACCTTGGACATCCTCAATCCGAGGACAAACCCCATGGCAGCAGCGATGCCGATCAAAGGCGCGCCTCTCACCTTGAGTTTTCTGATGGCCTGCCAGATACGGGAAACACTCCTGCAGTGTTCGTAGACCAGTTCTACCGGCAATTTTGTCTGGTCAATGATACAGACATGATCGCCCTCCCAAAAGATGGGATTCATTGAGATATTTTTCACCGTCGGGCTCGCTTTCCGGCGTTCCTGAAATACTTGATCAGCCTTAAAAAGAAATTCTTGCGCACGTCTATCGCCCCGTGAGGGCAAACCTCCTGACAACAGAAACACAGGATACACTTGGACCGGCGAAAACGGACGCCTCCGGCATCAAGCCGGATCGCTTCTGCCGGACAGCTCTTGGCGCATATGCCGCAAAACCGGCATTGGGACGCTTCCACATAGGGCTTCAACGACAAAAAGGCCGTCAAGAGCCGGCTCAGGACTTTCGGCATCCGCGGGAGCCTTGCCAAAATACTTGCCTTCGGGAGCCTGAAAGATTCCGCCGTAAAATCGTCCAACGGGCCGCCGAGGACATCGATGTCGTCAAGATGCCTCGGCCCCAGTCCGCGCCGCACAGCCTCTTTGTTCGTCGGAATGGCAAGGACGTCCTGGCGCATCAGGTGCGCCAGGACCATGTCCACGCACACCCCGTCGCCGCCGGCCGCGATCAGCCCCATATGTTTGAGCGTGCCCGCCGAGCCGGGGCCTTCGCCTTCCATGGCCGTGATCCCGTCAACAATGTTGAGGTCCGGCCTGCGCGCTTCATAGATATCGACGATCACCCGGCTCAAATCTGCGGCCCGTGGATGGTCAAAATGAATCTTCATCTTGTGCATGCCGACGACCAGGCCGAAGAGATTCTTGAGACAGGCCGTCAGGATCGTGAACCCATGGGTCTTGAATTTCGGAATATTGATCAGCCGGTCGCAGGAAAAGGCCCGCGGCGTCAGAGGGTATCCTTTGACGAGCCGGCTCCCGGAAAAATAGACGAGCTCGACCCCCTCCTCCGCGCACACTTTTTTGATGCCGGAAACTTCATAGACCCTGCTGACATCCTTCTTTTCTCCCCACACGCTCGGCGCATCCCCGCAAACGATATGCCTTGTAACCGGGCGAAGCAGACGGATGACGGCGCGCACGACTTCGGGATGCGTATCCACGCCCTTTTCCGGCGGGACATCCGTCAGGAGATTGGGTTTGAGCAACACCTTCTCTCCCGGTTTTACGAAACGTTCGATCCCGCCCAAAAGACGCACGGCCTCTGCTTCGGCCGCCTGCACCTGTGCCGCATCGTAACTTCCGCATCTCACCAGCGAAACCTTATGATCCATCGTCACATAATGTTAAAGAACCGCCGCGCATTGTCCGTCGTCGCGCCGCAGACCTTCTCGACATCCACGCCTTTGATATGGCCGATCTCCTGGGCCACGTCGATGACGTTGGCCGGCTCGTTACGCCTGCCTCTTTTGCCTTCAGGGGAAAGATAGGGGGCATCTGTCTCCAGAAACATCCTCTCCAGGGGGACTGAACGGACGAGACAGCGCAGGCCTTCGGCCTTCTTATACGTGATGTTCGCCGTAAAAGAAACGCAGAAACCCCTCTCTAGGCACGCCGACAAAAACTCCGCGCTTCCTGAGAAACAATGGACGACGACGCCGGGGATGCCTTTTATCCCGACGGGCGTCAACATCTGCAGCATGTCGGACTCGGCATTGCGGCAATGGATCACAAGGGGCTTAGCCACCCGGGCGGCAAGGGCCAGAAAACGACCGAATGCCTCGCGCTGGGCGGCCGGCTCCGAAAGATTACGGTAATAATCCAGGCCCACTTCTCCGATGGCGACCACTTTCGGTTCCCGGACAAGTTTTTCGATTTCGGCAAAGGCCGTCTCATCGCACGCCTTGGCATCATGAGGATGGATACCGACGGTAGCAAAGACTTCAGGGTATTGCCGGCTCAAGGTCACGGCGCGGCGGCTCCCTTCCAGGCTCGAACCGACATCAATCAGGGCCCCGACGCCGGCGGCCCTTGCCGCCTCCAGCACCTGCGGCCGGTCGGCATCAAACTCGGGAAAATCCAGATGGCAATGCGTATCGATCAGCATAAAAAAATTGACGAGCGTATGAGTAAACGAGTCCCCTGCTTATCAACTCGCTGACTCGTTTACCCGTCAACTCATTTCCCCCGCCTGAAAACTTAGTTTTCCGGCGGGATTAACTCATTTCTTTTCGTC
>CAZAYJ010000040.1:0-9055 GCA_964489335.1 uncultured Planctomycetia bacterium | reverse complement strand
GATGGTAATCTTCGAAGAATTTGGATTTGAACTGCGTTTGATTGATGGCATGGATTTTGTGGTGGAATTTCTCGCCCAGGACGGCCAATCCTCCGAATTCCGTCCCAAGATGCGAGTGGTAATCCGTTCCGTAAAACAGGGCCTGGCTGCAATTATCGTTGTTGGAAACGACGCCGAAGAGTCCGCTCATAGCAAGCACTCCTTTGTATGTATGTCTGCGCGTGATGCCGTCTGGTGTCCCTGGTGAAGAGGTCTGACGGCGGAGTTAATCTTTCGTCAGCTCGCTGATTTTTTCTTCAATCTTCTTTTTATGTTTGTATTCTTCGTTGAGAAGGTCCGAGAGAAGATCGGCGATCTCCGGATGAGTGTTGGTAAGTTTTTTATAGGGCGCAATAGAGCCGCTTTCTTTCTCTAGGGCGAGTTTTAAGGCTTCGACAGCCAACATAGTTCCTCCTGTTTACAGTGTAGCTATGTTTATATTTTTCTCGCCTGGTACAGATAGGCGATGCCTCCGGTCAGCGGTTGGCTTGAAATCTCGTTTAAATCTGTTTCTTTGATGATCTGGCATAATTTTGCCGGGGCGAAAAATGAAAGGATAGACGAGGACAAATAGGCATAGGCTTGGAAGGAATGGCCGAGCCATGATCCGATCTTCGGGACAACATGTCTGAGATAGCCGCCGAGCATGGCCGCCCAGGGGCCCTGGCGCGGCGGCGCGAATTCGAGAATAAGGATCCTCCCCCCTGTTTTTGTGACGCGTTTCATCTCCTGAAGTCCTTTGCGGCAGTCCGGGATATTTCTGAGGCCGAATGCGGTGGCCGTGATATCGAAAGAGGAATCTTCAAACGGGAGATCCATTGCATTGCCGCGGCCGAGAAAGATTTGCGGACGGCAGCGCTTGGCGTTAATCTTGGCCATGCCAATCTCAAGCATTTCAGGTGAAAGGTCGATGCCGGTGATGCGGCTGTGCGGTTGGATTTCAGAAAAACTCAATGCCAAGTCTGCGGTTCCGGTGCATATATCGAGGACGCGGCAACCGGGGCCAGGGTCGGCTGCCCGGGCCGTCTTTAGGCGCCATGTCTTGTCCAGGCCGCCGCTTAGGATTTTGTTGAGCATATCGTATCGCCTGGCGATGGCGGAGAACATATCGGGAATTTTTGTTTCCATCATTTTTTATACGGTTTTTTTGCGTCTGCGCAGGGCTTTTTCCATACGCTCGGCGGCCTGGGTTGCTGTTTTGCCTTCTGTCAGGTGATCGCAACAGACAGCGGCATAGCCCTTTCGGTTTTTGATCTTGAAAATGTGCATTCTTGGTCTGCCCATTAAACCTCCTTTAGAAATGATAGCCGCATTTCTTCTTCAGCTTAAGACGATGTATCTGTGGAGTTCCCTGTGTTCGCGCAAGAAGATGGGAACGGCATAGTTTTTGCGGTGCAAGGTCCCATATCCTCATGGCCGGGAAGAGTTATTATTTGAGTTTGTCTGAAATTTGCTGAAGGACCCCTCCGGCGATCTGGGGTTGGGGCAAAAGAAGGCGCCTGGCCTGGACCATGATCCGCGTCGTCTTCTCCGTTGTTTGTTGAACCTTGATCGTCACGTCATCTTTGTCGATAAGGACCTTGATGATTCCGCTGTCTTTGTTTTCTGATTTGACCTGGCCGAGCGCTTGGACCGTATTCAGGGCTGCTGCATAGACTTTTTCGAAAGGAATGTTGAAATCATTCTGCGCGCTGTCTTTGCCCATCAGGGTGACGGCCACGCCTGCCGGCAGGAAGCCGACGCCCAGAATGGCACTGGCGGCGTAGATCTTGGCGCCTTTGATGGCCGTGCCTTTCATCGCCTCGGAGAGGATAAGCGCGACGAGCTGTTGGGCGCTGGTGATATTTTGATACGTTTTTTCCTTGCCGCCGAGGTCATAGACTTCAACCTTGGGCGTTTTACCTTTGGAGTAATCTTTATAGATGATTTTTCCGATAGTGAGCTTGAGAACATCGATTTGTATGGGCATCTGCTCTGCTGCCTGTTTTTGCGCCGTCTCCTCTTTTGGTTTTTGCGGCTCTTCGGCGACCTTGAGGGCATCCACGTTCAGTTTTCCATCTTTATCCTTGATGATCGCGAGTTCTTTGAGCGCAATCTCGATTTCTTTGAAGTGGATCTTCTTTTTGAGGATGTCGCCCAGGACAAGCGCCACGCGGATCGTCGGTATATCGACGAGGACCTCCCGTGGGAAACCGGGCGGGTTGTAGAGCTTGAAGTCCTTGATGGCAACTGTCTGTTTGATGATGCTCATAGAGAAGTTGTTGATGGTTGCTGGAGCACCTGTGACTTGGCTTGTAGCTATGGTGATGGTATTTTTGATGAACTGGTCTTTAAGGACGGCGATGACCGAGAGGGCGATGAGAATGATAACGGCAATCAGGAGAACTTTTTTCATGGGGCAGCCTCCATTTCAGGTGGGGATATTCTTTTAACTAAAAGGAGTATAAAGGAGTTTGCGGATGAGGTCAACTTGTTTTCTCCGGTTTTGCGTCTTCTACGGCCCCAGGAGTCCTGACAGATACCATATTGAAGAATCACGGCATAGCACCAGCTGGTAATGACCGCAAGGGGTCTGTACGCTGTAGAAAACAAGCTCTTCTTTTCCACGGAAGTCTTTCCAGAAGAAGTTTATATTCGTGATTGCAAAATTCCTGTTTTTCCAGAGAAAAGATTTCGGGAAAATCTTTCCTTTTTCCATGACGCATGTCACAGCGATGGGCACCCCGTATTCGTTCCCCTTCTGACAAGGAAGTTTTCTGTCCCAGCGTGTCTGAGGATTAAACATATAAAACCCGAGGGCTATTTACGGTTCCTCCACACTTTTGTGTGGTATCAGGGTCAAAATTTTTTTCTTTATCAAAGGTAAACAATATCTTCCGAATGATAGAGAGACAAAAACAACAACATGTATTCTTTTAGATGTCGCGTTAGGAGAAAGTTGTTTTTGATATGTTCCCGGCCATTCTCGCCGAGTTTTTTAGCATATTCCGGGTTATTGAGGAGTTGTTTGATGGCAAAGGCCGCGCCGTCGATGGAATGGCACAGGAGGCCTGAATACTTGTGTTTGACCTGCAGGGAGATGCCGCCGACATGCGAAGCGACAATCGGTTTGGCTTTCCAAAGCGCTTCGGCGACCGTCAGCCCAAATCCTTCTTTAAGGGATTTCTGGATGATGACGTCGGAGGCCCTCTGGAGGGCATTGATAAGAACGTCGTCCTGCGGCAAGAGAAGAATATGGATATCAGGGTCTTTCTTCGCTTTTTCCTGGACTTCAGCCAGGACCTGCGCGCCTTCGGGGTCATCCGTAGCTGTCCCCCCTGCCAGGATGAGCTGGCAGTCGATGTATTTTTTGACCCGCAGATAGGCCTCAATGACGCCGATGGGGTCCTTGAGCCTGTCGAAACGGGAGATTTGCGTGATAATGGGTTTGTCTTTGACGATATTATATTTTTCAAGGGCGGCGTCGATGACATCCTGGGGGAGTTCTTTGTTTTTGTCGCTCAAGGGATCGATGGACGGGGAGATCAGAAATTGACGGATTGGCAGATTTTGCGAGAAGATCGGCGATGAGAAGACAGCGGCATCGTAGCTAGGGATGAACGACATAAGAAAATCCCAGACTTTTTTATGAGGATGCGAGACGTCGATATGGCAACGCCACAGCCATTTATTTCCGGATTTCTTTTTGATAAGGCCGATCGGCTGAGGGTCGTGGATGAAGACGATGTCGCCATAGGTATTCATGAGCTCCAGGTTGGCTTCCGTCGTCTCCATAAAAATTTTCAGATCATGGTCGGTGATGTCTTCGGGGCGACCGTGTAGGGCATTGTGGAATTTCTTTGTGACATCGAAAAACTGGGATCCGCCCTTGATGAGGTCCCAGCGGCTGTCGACGCCAAGCTCGCCCAAGAGGGGTACCATGCGGTTGAGGATTTCCGCCACCCCTCCGCCGACAGACGTAGAGTTGACATGCTGGATGACCTTGCCCTTCAGACGCTCGGCAAGCAGTCTCAGGTCGTCGATTATGGATTGTCCGACAATAGGGATATAGTCGTTAATGTGCACCATGGGTCAGGACGCCAATTTTTTGTCAATGATCTTCAGGATCGTTTTTCGTAAGCCATCCAGGGTATATGTGTAAGGATCGAGCCTGGAAATTTTTTTGGCCAATCCCTCTTCCAGCAGGGAGGTCTCCAGCCAGTTGGAAAAGTCATTGGTTCCTTTTTCCAGCCGGAGATGCGCTTCGAAAATGTGAAAATAAATGGAATCGACCGTAACTTTTCGGAGCGCTTCGGCGAATTCCTTCAGGTCCGTTGCCACATCGTTTGTGGGGGCGATAAAACTGACAGATTTGATGAAATGGAACTGTTCATCCTCTCCCGCAAAACGGAGGTTTGCCCGCGGGTTGTGTCTGAGGTATTCTTCGATCGTCTCGATGATCTTTTCGCGCAGGGAACGGATCGTCTTGTACTGGATTGTATCGATGCTGGCCAGTCTCTCCCCTAGTTCGTCATCTCCCAGGACCTCTCTTACCCAATAGGCGAAATCGTTCGGCGGCTCAGGGGAAAGATACTGATGTTGTTGCAGGAAGCGGTGGGTATGATGATAAATACAGGATCCGGGTACGTCTTTGATGTGCTCCAGGAGTTGTCCTAAATTGGAGGCCTTGATACCCAGGAGCTCCGAGAGGTTCCAGCGGGTGTAGAAACGAAAAGGTTCTTTGGCTTTGATCAGTTCTATCATGGTTTCTCGGAGGACTTTAGCGATACGATGCGTTTCAGGAACGCATGGACTTTGTTCGTATCCGAAAGGCTGTATTGTGCGCAGGACGTCCTTGAGTGTCCTACGAAGACGGTAATCCCTCTGTTTCTGAGAGCATGGAATGCGTCTTCGTCCGTTATATCATCTCCGACGTAGATGGGCAAGATTTTTTTCCCGCCCACCATGGATCTTTTTTTTGTCAGCAGCCACAAAACGATCTTGCCTTTGTCCCAGTTTATAGACGGCTGGATTTCTAGGATCATTTTGCCGGTTTTTGTGCGGAGGAGCCGTTTAGCACTTGTTTTTTTTACGGTCTCCCAGAAGATCTTCCGGATGTTAGGGATGTCTCTTTTGTTTGCCAGGCGGTAGTGGACGGCTAGAAATGGTTTTTTGTTTTCAACGATGACGCCCTTGGTTGTTTTGTATCTGTTTTTGAGCGTTTTTTCGAGGCACATAATAGCCTTGTCGTAGGCAGGCGGGATGTGGATCTTGAATCTGATGCCTCCCCCCTCCGCCTCAAAGCCGTGGTTTCCCGAATAGATGATGCCTTTAAGGCCTACCAGCGACGTGACGTCAGACATAGCCCGGCCACTGATGACGGCCACAGAAATACCGTGAGAGGCGATAAGGGATTGGAGAACCTGTTTTGTTTTGGTTGGCAAGACGGCCTGCCGGGGCGTCGGTGCGATGGGGCTCAGGGTTCCATCGTAGTCCAGACAGATAAGCAGAGGTCTTTGTTTGATAAGCGTCTGGATGCGGCTCCAATCGCCAAAGAGATTTTTCATGAGGAGGCGTTATTCCTTGAATTCGAATTTCAGCAGTTCGGAGATGATCTTGCCCGCCCAGCGGAAGATATTGTTGTTTTGCACGATCTCGCGCATTTTTATCATGCGTTTTTGTTCTTCGTCTTCAGGAAGATTCAGAGCCGCGTAAATGCCGTCCGAGATATTCTCGCGGTCGTAGGGGTTGATAAGGATGGCATCCGTCAATTCACGCGAGGCGCCGGTAAACTGGCTTAAGACGAGAGCGCCCTTGTTGTCAATACGGCTGGAAACAAATTCTTTAGCGACGAGGTTCATGCCGTCGTGAAGGGAGCTGACGAGGCAGACACGGGCATAACGATGCAAGGCCAGGAGCTCGTGGAAATTGAGGTGACGGCGCACAAGGGTGATAGGTCTCCAGTTGTCTGTCGAGTGTTTCCAGTTGATCTGTTCAACGAGGGCGTTAATTTCATCGTTTAAGGCCTTGTATCTTGGGATGTGGAGACGGCTAATTTCGCCGACTTGGAAGAGCGCGATCTTTTCTTTGAGGTCCGGCTTTTTTTCGAGGAGGCGGTCGACGGCCAGCATCCTTTCGGGGATGCCTTTGGTGTAATCAATGCGGTCGATGCCCAGAAGCACCGTTTGGTTTTCCAGGTGGAATTCTTCGATAAGGGCTTGTTGGGTCGCTGTCACCTTTTCGGTGGCAGCGGCGGAGCTGATGCCTTCAAAATCGACGCTGATGGGATAGGGGCGGATGAGTGTCTCGTGTCCTCCCTTGATGACGGAGAACCGTTCCCTGTCGATCTTGCTTTCCAGCTCCCTGTCGACCGCCGTCAGGAAGCTGTCGCAATGATATCTGATGTGAAAGCCAAGAAGATCGTTGGCGAGGAGTCCTTCAAGGATTTCTTTTCGCTGTGGGCAGATGCGGAAGATTTCGTGCGACGGCCACGGGATATGCCAGAAATGCGCAATAACGAGCTGGTTGCCTGCCTGTTCCTTGAGATAGCGGGGTAAAAGGCAGAGATGATAGTCCTGGATCCAGATGAAGGCTTTTTTGTTTCCGATCTCGCTCAAGATGGCATCTGCGAATTTCTGGTTGACCCGTTCGTAGTGCCTCCAGTCTTCTTCGCGGAATGCGGGCCGCTGGAAGGCTAGATGACAGAGGGGCCAGATAGCCTCGTTGGAATAGCCGAAATAGTAACCGTTTTCTTCTTCTTTGGTGAGCCATACGCGTTTAAGCGTGTAGGAAGGATTATCCGGAGGCACGCGGATTTTTCCATCTTTATCCGTGACTTTCCGATCGGCATCGCCGGAGCCCTGGGCGACCCACAGGCCGTTGGAGGCCTGCATGACGGGGTCTAACGCCGTGATGACGCCTCCGGCGCCGCGGATGTATTCAACTCTTCCTTTTTTAAACTGGTGGACGTAGGGTTCTCTGTTGGAGACGACGATAAAAAGATAATCTCCCAGTTTTTCCTGTACCATTTGATGAAGCGTCTCTTTTGTCCACATGGCTATTTCTGCTTTTGAGCGTCTTCCTGTCTGTAGTTAATGGCACGGATGGGATACGGGATATTGATGTGTTCTTTTGCATAGCGCTTGTGAAGACGCTTGACGAATTCATGCTTGATGAGATATTGGTCTGTAAATTCTTTCGCCCTCAGGATGACCGAGAAGTTGATGCTGGAATCGGCGAAGGTATGGAAGCGGACGAATGGTTCGAATTCCGGCACGCCACCAGGGATTTCTTTCATAACCTCTTTGGCGACTTCGCAGGTGACGCGTTCCACTTTGTCGAGGTCGCTGTCGTAATGTACGCCGAGATTGACGAGGACCGACATTTCCCTGTCCGGCAGATAATAGTTGATGATAATAGCTTGTGTGAGCTTGGCATTCGGCACCAAAACGACATTATTGGGAAGCATGCGGATTTTTGTCGTGCGCCAGTTGATGTCTGTGACGTACCCCTCTTCCCCCGTCTCCAGCTTGACGTAGTCTCCAACGCGCACCTGTCGGGCGATCGTCGTATGGAATCCGGCGAAAAGATTGGCCAGCGTTTCCTGTAGGGCTAGGGCGACGGCCAGACCGCCCACCCCCAAGGTCGCCAGGATCGGTGTGATGGAGATGCCGAGGCTGTTCATGACGATCATGATGCCGATGCCGAAAATAACGACCCTGCCGATATTCTGGGTCAGCGACGTTACCGGCATAACGCCTTCGATCTTCGAAGCATACAGACTGATTAGTTTTCCGACGATCGTGGCGATCGCCACTGTTGCCGAAAGTATCCCGAGGGCAACCAGGATCTTTCCGATTGTCTGTACCCAGATGTCCGGCAGACTGGCGGCGCTGACGGCCAGATAAAGGCCCAGCATGGTGAACCATATCATGAGAGGTTGACGGATGCTTTCGATGATAATGTCGTCTATCTGGTGTTTGGTGGTTTTGGCCCAGTGGCTCAGGCGGACAAAGATAACTTTTTTAATGACCACGCCGGCGAAGAGAGTGATAAGAAATGTCAGTAAAGGTGTTGAGGCGGTCTGAAACCAAGCGAGGAATGGATGAGTCATGGTGTTATTCCTTAGATTGAGTAAGCGTTGGTTTGAACAGGAAAAAACCGGAATGACGGAGCGCGCACCAGAAATAACAAGAAACTGTAGGTTGATTATATCGCCGTCAGACTGTTTTTGTAAAGGGGCGATTTATGTTTTTTTTAGTTTTTTAGGCGGGGGCGCAGCAGTGATGATTTCTGAGCTGTTTCTTTTTGGTCTTATAGTCAGGAATGAAGTTCCCGATGGCATCCCAGAAAGTTCGGCCATGGTTTTTATGTATCAGGTGGGCCAATTCATGGACGACGATATATTCGATGATATCCTGTGGTAAGAGGGCAATACGCCACGAGAAGCTCAGCGTGTCTTTGGCGGAACAGGATCCCCAGCGGCTTCTGGCCGACGATATCCTGATGCTTGCAGGGGTTACGCCCATCTGGGCGCTGAAATGTTTTACTGCCGTCGCCAGAATGTTCGAGGCGGCTCTCTTGTACCAGGCGACGAACAGTTGCTCGGCGTCCTTTTTGAATTGTGCCTGCAGGATAAATTTCTCTCCTGTGAAGGCGAGTGGCGCGGCGGCGCTTTCCTTGTGCGGCGGATCCAGGCATAATGGGAAAGACTTGCCCAGGTAAGGGATAAGTCTTCCTTTAAAAAATCCCTCCCTTTTTTGTATCCGGCGATCTGGGCAGAAGGCCTGGAGTTTTTTCTTGAGCCACGCCCTTTTGGAATGGATGAAGTTTATCGCGTGTCTGATGCTGAGGCGGGCCGGGAAACGCAACGTGATTCGGCCGTTATCGTGGATGCGCAGGGACATTGTTTTTTTGCGGCCGCGGCTTGGGATCAGCGTGATTTCAGGCAGGCTTTCCAGGCGCAGCGTCGTTGATGCCATGATTTTGACGGTTTTTTGAAAGTTTAAGATGGTGCGTCGGCCGGGGCGGCTATGCG
>CAZAYJ010000039.1:0-9351 GCA_964489335.1 uncultured Planctomycetia bacterium | reverse complement strand
AATGGGGCCTGCCACTTTCGCCCCGCTCCGCTTAGCCGTCTCAACGATCTCTTTCGTTGACTGATCCAAGAGGCGGTGATCGTACGCTTTAAGTCGTATTCGGATTTTCTGTGACATTTGATTTTGCCTATTTTAGGTTATTACACTTCACTATCAACTCCGCAGCCTGCGAAGCAAATGAACATTGAAGATTCCAATGTAAATTTACAAGCGCCTAGACAAGGAGTCTCTATCTTACTCGATGATCTCGGAAACGACGCCGGCACCAACCGTATGGCCGCCTTCACGGATAGCGAAGCGCAGCTCTTTTTCCATGGCGATCGGAACGATCAGCTCGGCCTCAACCGTAATGTTATCGCCGGGCATGATCATCTCGACACCTGCGGGCAGCTTGATCGTCCCCGTGACATCCGTCGTCCTGAAATAGAACTGCGGACGATAGCCGGTAAAAAACGGCGTATGGCGCCCGCCTTCTTCTTTGGTCAGGATGTAGACCTGCGCTTTGAATTTCTTATGAGGCGTGATGGAACCTGTCGCCGCCAGAACCATGCCGCGCTCCAGGGAATCTTTATCAACACCACGCAGGAGCAAGCCGACGTTGTCGCCCGCCTGGCCTTCATCCAGGAGTTTGCGGAACATCTCAATGCCAGTCACGACGGTCTTGCCGATCTCCGGCCTCATGCCGACGATGTCCACATTGTCATTAAGCTTAATCTTACCTCTCTCGATACGGCCTGTGCCGACCGTGCCGCGACCCGAGATCGTGAAGACGTCTTCGACGGCCATGAGGAACGGCTTATCGAGTTCACGCTTCGGCATCGGGATAAACTCGTCGACCGCCTTCATCAGCTCAAAAATCGGACCGCACTTGGGGCAATCCGGTTTCGCACAGAGGCAGGACAAGGCCTCTGTCGCACTGCCTTTGATGATCGGCGTCTTATCGCCGGGGAAGTTATATTTTGTCAAAAGATCGCGGACTTCCATCTCAACGAGATCGATAAGCTCTTTATCCTGGACCATATCGACCTTGTTTAAAAACACGACGATGGCGGGAACGTTCACCTGACGCGCCAAAAGGATGTGTTCGCGTGTCTGAGGCATCGGACCGTCCGCAGCGGATACAACCAGGATCGCACCGTCCATCTGGGCGGCACCCGTAATCATGTTTTTGATGTAATCTGCGTGTCCCGGGCAGTCGATATGTGCGTAGTGACGGGTGTCCGTCTGATATTCGACGTGGGCAATATTGATCGTAACGCCTCTTTCCCGCTCTTCGGGTGCGTTATCGATCGACTCGTAACTTCTGGCTTCCGCCCATCCCTTTTTCGCCAAAACCGTTGTGATCGCGGAGGTCAAGCTCGTTTTTCCGTGATCAACGTGGCCAATAGTTCCGATATTCACGTGGGGCTTTGTCCTGACAAACTTTTCTTTTGACATCGTTCACCTCCGTTATACCCTTCCTTAAAGTGGTATGAGGAAGGAATGACCCCTTCTGGGTTATTTTATCCCTAACACCTTATTGGCTATATCTTTAGGCACCTCTTGATAACAAAAGGGCTCCATTGTGAAAGACGCTCGACCTTGTGTCAACGACCGCACTATATTAGCATAATCAAAAACTTCTGCAAGAGGAACGTGTCCGCGCAGAACCCTGACATTCCCCCTCTGCCCCATGGACACGAGCTTTCCTCGACGAGAACTAAAATCGCCGATGACCGCGCCCATGAATTCTTCGGGAACAACAATTTCGATATCCATAATCGGTTCAAGCAGATAAGAGCCTCCCGAACGCAGACCATCCGTAAACGCGATCGACGCCGCCATCTGGAAAGCGATCTCGGAAGAATCGACTTCATGATAGGAACCGTCTACCAGTGTCACAGCCACGTCCGTCACCGGATAACTTCCCAAGACCCCGCTTTTGGCCGCCATAATGATACCGTTCTTGACAGCAGGGATGAATTCCCTGGGGATAACGCCGCCCTTAAGCGTTTCTTCAAACGTAATGCCAGTCCCGGGGACTTCCTGAGGCTGCATGACGAGAACAACATGGCCATACTGGCCGCGGCCACCGCTCTGTTGGATAAACTTACCTGTAACGGACATCTTCTTGCGGATCGATTCTCGATACGCCACCTGCGGACGACCGACTTTTGCTTCTACATTAAATTCTCTTAATATGCGATCGACGGCGATCTCCAGGTGCAATTGCCCCATCCCGGAAATAATCGTCTGCGCCGTTTCGGTATTGTAAGTGACGCGGAACGAAGGATCTTCATCCTGCAGTTTACGCAGGGCAAATGCCAGCTTCTCCTGGTCGGCTTTGGACTTGGTCTCGATCGCCAAGTCCACGACAGGCTCGGGAAATTTGATGGCCTCCAGGACGATCGGATTCTTTTCGCTGCAAAGGGTGTCTCCGGTGTTCGTCTCCTTAAGACCCACAAAAGCCACGATATCCCCGCATTGGGTCGACTCGATCATTTCCTGTTTATTGGCATGCATGCGCACGATCTTGGAAATGCGCTCCTCTTCGCGTTTGGTCGAGTTATAGACCGTTTCACCGGCATTGATCTTCCCTGAATAAATGCGCACAAAATTGAGACGGCCGACATAAGGATCGCTCATGACCTTAAAGCAAAATCCGCAAAATGGTGCTTCTACAGAAACCTGGCGCTCTTCGTACTCTCCGCTGTCCGGCTCGAACCCTTTCACCGCCGGAACATCCAGGGGTGAAGGCAAATAATCGCAGACCGCATCCAGGACCAGCTGAATCCCCTTGTTCTTCAAGGACGATCCGCAGAGCACAGGACAAAATTTATTGGCGACGGTCGCCTCGCGGATCGAACGCTTAATATCTTCCTTGGTGATGGGCTTGTTATGGATATAAAGATCCATCAAATGATCATTAACCTCGGCGACCTTTTCTATCAGCGTGTGGCGGTATTCCTGGGCCTTTGCCTTGTAATCTTCAGGAATGGGCTTGCGTTCGAGCTTCTCACCCTTCTCGTCGACAGGCACGACCAGCTCTTCTTCGACCAGATCGATCATGCCGGAGAAATTTTCTTCCGAACCGAAGGGTAACTGGATCGCCGCGGCAGCCGCGCCAAGCTTCTGGTGTATCTCGGCCAGGACATTCGGGAAATCGGCACCCACACGATCCATCTTGTTGACAAAGGCAATCCTGGGCACATGATACTTGTCCGCCTGGCGCCAAACCGTCTCAGACTGGGGCTGCACGCCGGCCACGGCGCAAAAAACAACCACGGCGCCGTCAAGCACTTTAAGCGAACGCTCCACCTCGACCGTAAAATCCACGTGACCGGGTGTATCGATGATGTTGATATGAATGTCACGCCAGAAACATGTCGTTGAGGCCGACGTAATCGTGATGCCGCGCTCCTGCTCCTGCACCATCCAGTCCATCGTCGCGGTCCCGTCATGGACCTCGCCGATCTTATGGATCTTCTTGGTGTAAAAAAGCATGCGCTCCGTCGTCGTCGTCTTGCCGGCGTCGATATGAGCTATAACTCCAATATTACGTATCTTTGTCAGATCTATTTTCTGCGCCATGGTCAGCATTCTTTCTGCAACTGTCACTTAAGCCTTCTTCTTTCTTCGGGACTTCCTACCACCGGAAATGCGCAAAGGCCTTGTTGGCCTCCGCCATCTTATGGGTGTCATCCCTCTTTTTGATGGCAGCGCCTTCGCCCTTGAACCCGGCCATGATCTCATCGGCCAGACGTTCCGGCATGGGTTTGCCTTTTTTGGCACGCGAAAAATCTTTAATCCAACGCAAGGCAAGCGATATACCGCGTTCCTGGGATACCTCAATGGGGACCTGATAAGTAGCGCCTCCCACGCGACGAGGTTTGACTTCCAGCCGCGGGCGGATATTCTCCAGCGCCTTATTGAACACCTTCACAGGATCCTCTTCTCCGGTCTTGGCTTTGATGATATCGAACGCGCCATAGACGATCGTCTCGGCCGTAGACTTATTGCCTTTGATCATCAATATATTGATCATATTGGCCACAATCCTGCTGATATATTTCGGATCGGGTAAAATCTGTCGTTTGACTGCGCGTCTTCTTCTCATGAATCGCCCTCTGTATTTTTTTCCTGCCTGAACAAAAGCTCTTTTTGGCTATTTCTTCTTGGACAATTTTGCCCCATATTTGGAGCGTGATTTCTTTCTGTTGGCCACACCCGCTGTATCCAGCGTCCCCCGAACAATATGGTAACGCACGCCGGGCAGATCTTTAACCCTGCCGCCCCTGACCAGGACAATCGAATGTTCCTGAAGGTTATGCCCTTCACCTGGTATATAGGATGTCACTTCAATGCCCGTTGTCAGGCGGACTCTGGCGATCTTGCGAAGAGCCGAATTCGGTTTTTTCGGCGTCATGGTCTTAACCTGAAGACAGACACCGCGACGCTGAGGACAACCCTTGAGGGCCGGCGATTTCGACTTGACTTTCTTGGCGATCCTGTTATTCCGTATGAGCTGCTGAATTGTCGGCATTCACACCTTCCTCTTTGACAGAAATAGCCACATCTTCTTTATTGATCTTGAAATCCTGATGGATCTTGAGGCCCGTGCCGGCCGGGATGAGATGGCCGACGATCACGTTCTCCTTGAGGCCGAAAAGCTCGTCCCGTTTTCCGGAGGCCGCTGCATCCGTCAGGACTTTTGTCGTCTCCTGGAAGCTCGCCGCAGAAATGAAGCTCTCTGTCGTCAGCGAAGCTTTCGTTATCCCCAACAGAAGCGGTGTCGCCGATGCAGGCTTACCGCCTTTCTTGATCACGCGCTGGTTTTCCTTCTGGAACCTCCAGCGATCCACCTGCTGGCCGGAAAGGAATTCCGTATCTCCGGCATCCTCGATTTTTACCTTCTTGAGCATCTGCCGGATGATAACCTCGATATGCTTATCGTTGATTTTGACACCCTGCAAACGGTAGACTTCCTGGACCTCGTTAACGAGATACTCCTGAAGAACTTTGTCACCGCAGACACGCAGGATATCCTGCAAGACCACGGGGCCGTCCGTCAGCTGCTGGCCTGCCGTCACGCGGTCGCCGCGGTACACATTGGGATGTTTCCCATGAGGAATCGCGTATTCGCGTTTCATGCCCGTCGAAGACGTCACGATGATCATCCTCTGGCCTTTCTTGTTCTCGCTGAACTCGACGAAACCATCAATTTCCGAAATGATCGCCGGGTCCTTGGGCCTGCGGGCCTCAAACAACTCCGCCACACGCGGCAAACCACCTGTAATATCCCTGGTCTTGCCCGACACGCGCGGGATCTTAGCAATCAATTCGCCGGCCTCAATCTTCTGGCCGTCTTTCACAAGAATATGGGCGCCGATCGGGATCGGATAAATACCGACGACCTGCCCACCCGCATCGAGGATGATAATCTGCGGATGAAATTCCTACTTGTGTTCAACGATGACACGCTCGGCGATCCCGGTGGTCGGATTCATCTCCTCGCGCATCGTGATGTTTTCCTTGATATCTTCGTAGCGGACGATCCCGGCGACTTCCGTCAAGATCGGCAGCGTATAAGGATCCCAGCGGACAAAAATGATGCCCTTCTGGACTTCTTCCCCTTCAGCCATGGAAATCACGGCGCCCTGCGGAATGGCGTAGCGTTCCAGCTCGCGCCCCTGGGAATCATTGATGGTTAAAGAGCCGTTACGATTCAGGACAACCAGGTCTTTACCCCTGGCGACCGTTCGTAACGCATGGAAATTCAAAACACCCTTATTTTTGGCTTTGACAAAAGATTGTTCGACGATGCGGGATGCCGTACCGCCGATATGGAACGTCCTCATTGTCAACTGGGTACCTGGTTCGCCGATCGACTGCGCCGCGATAATCCCAACGGCCAATCCAATTTCAACCAGACCGTCGCGCGCCAAGTCTTTGCCATAGCACTTGGCACAGATACCGCGGTCGGACTCACACGTCAGGACGCTGCGGATACGGATCTTCTCGATCCCCATCTTCTCTAAGGCCTCAGCCTTCTCTGCCGTGATCATCTCGCCTGACGCTACGATCGTCTCGTCTGTGATGACATCGACAATATTGTCCAGCGTCACGCGGCCAACGATGCGTTCCTTCAAAGGAACAACAACTTCATCCCCCTCGATGATCGAAGACAAGGAGATGCCGTTCAGGGTGCCGCAATCTTCCTCAGTGATAATAACTTCCTGGGACACATCGACCAAACGACGCGTCAGGTAACCGGCATCGGCGGTCTTGAGAGCCGTATCCGCCAACCCTTTGCGTGCGCCGTGCGTCGAGATAAAGTATTCAAGCACTGTCAGGCCTTCACGGAAACTGGCCGTAATAGGATTCTCGATGATCTCGCCCGAAGGTTTAGCCATCAAACCGCGCATACCGGCCAACTGCCTGACTTGAAGCCTGGAGCCGCGGGCACCAGAATCCGCCATCATAAAGATCGGATTGAAAGCGTCCATCTTCTTAAAGACAAGATCCGATACCTTGTCCGTCGTGTGGGTCCAGATATCAATGATCTTGTTATAACGTTCACCGTTCGTAATGATGCCCTTGCGGTATTGATCCTCGACCTTAGCCACTTCCTTCTTCGCTTCCGCGATGTATTCCTTTTTCTCCTCGGGGATCTCCAGGTCATCAATGGAAATGGAGATGCCGCCGAGTGTCGCGTATTCAAAACCAAGGGCTTTGAGGCGGTCGAGAAGCTTGATCGTAGAATCGTGCCCGAAACGCTTGTAGCATGCCGTAACGATCTGACCGACGTTTTTCTTGTTGAGCTCGAGATTGACGAACCCAAACTCCTTCGGGAGTCTCTCATTAAAGATGATGCGGCCGACAGTCGTCTCGACTAGGGCCCGTTCGCCGGAATAAACGCCTTCATTGAGATGATACTGATGGGGAATCCTCGCCTTGATCTTGGCATGAAGGTCGATCGCCCCGTCATCGTAGGCGGCGATGGCCTCAACAGCGTCGGATAAGATCATGCCTTCGCCCTTGGCATGGGGCTTCATCTTGGTCAGATAACACAGCCCCAGGATGATATCCTGTGTGGGCGTGGTGATCGGACGGCCATCCGCTGGAGAAAAGATATTGTTGATGGACAGCATCAAGAGTCGCGCTTCCATCTGGGCTTCCAGCGACAACGGGACATGGACGGCCATTTGGTCGCCATCGAAGTCGGCATTAAAGGCGGTACAGACCAGGGGATGAATCCTAATCGCCTTGCCTTCGACCAGGACCGGCTCAAAGGCCTGGACAGAGAGGCGATGCAGCGTCGGGGCGCGGTTCAAGAGAACAGGATGATCCTTGATCACCTCGTCAAGGATGTCCCAGACCTCGATCTTGGCGCGCTCGACCATCCTCTTGGCGCCTTTGATCGTATGGACAAATCCACGCTCGCGCAATTTCTTGATGATAAAGGGTTCAAATAATTCCAAGGCCATGCGCTTCGGCAGACCGCACTGATGCAGATCGAGCTCCGGCCCCACGACGATAACGGAACGGCCGGAATAATCCACGCGTTTGCCGAGCAGGTTCTGACGGAAACGCCCTTGTTTGCCTTTGAGCATATCCGAAAGGGATTTCAAGGGCCTGTTGTTCGACCCCAGGACAGGACGGCCATGGCGGCCGTTATCCAAAAGCGCATCCACCGCTTCCTGCAACATACGCTTTTCATTGCGGATGATAATCTCCGGGGCATTAAGATCCAGAAGCTTTTTCAAGCGGTTGTTGCGGTTGATCACGCGCCGATACAGGTCGTTCAGGTCGGACGTTGCAAAACGGCCGCCGTCCAGAGGGACGAGAGGCCTCAAATCAGGCGGGATGACAGGCAAGACTTCCAAAACCATCCATTCCGGTTTATTAGCGGACTTTTTGAAATCTTCGACGATCTTGAGGGTCTTTAAAATTTTGCGGGAATTCGTGCCTTCCTTGGATGTCTCCAACTGCTTATGGAGCTTCTTGGACAAAGTGTCCAGGTCAATCTCCTTGAGAAGTTCCAATACCGCCTCGGCGCCGATCTTAGCCTTGAAACCCGTGCCGTACTTCTCCTGAAGCTCCTGATAACGGTCTTCTGTCAGAAGCTCGCCCTTCTTCAACCCCGTATCGCCCGGATCAATAACAATATACTCCTCGTAATAGATAATCTTCTCTAAGTCCCTGAGACCGATATCCAAAAGCGCCGAGATTCTGGAGGGCACGGCCTTGAAAAACCAGATGTGCGTGACGGGGGCAGCCAATTCGATATGGCCCATGCGGTCGCGGCGGACGTTGGAACGCGTAACTTCCACACCGCAACGGTCGCAGACGATATTCCTGAACTTGTTCCCCTTGTATTTTCCGCAGTTACACTCCCAATCCTTGACGGGCCCGAAGATCTTTTCGCAGAACAAGCCGTCTTTTTCCGGCTTGAGGGTGCGGTAATTGATTGTCTCGGCTTTTTTGACCTCACCCTTCGACCAAGAACGGATCGTCGCAGACGAAGCGACCTTGATAGAGATCGCGTCAAACTGAGAGATTTCTTCGTTCGGATTTTTCTGATTAAGGTCTCTTCTCATCCTTCGTGTCCTTTTTCTTCCCTCAGGACGACACTGAGCGAAGTCGAACGTGTCATTTTTGTCTTTCCATTTTTATATCAAGCCCAAGGCCCTGCAGTTCTTTGACCAGAACATTGAAGGACTCCGGTGTTCCCGGGCTCAACCGTTGTTCGCCTTTAACAATCGCCTCATAGATCCTCGTGCGGCCGGCCACATCATCGCTCTTGACCGTCAGCATCTCCTGCAGACTGAAGGCCGCGCCGTACGCCTCCAGAGCCCAGACTTCCATCTCGCCGAACCGCTGGCCGCCGAACTGGGCCTTGCCGCCCAAAGGCTGCTGGGTCACCAGTGAATATGGACCGATGGAACGCGCATGAATCTTCTCATCGACCAGGTGAATCAGCTTCATCATATAGATGTAGCCGACGGTCACCTTCTGGTCGAACTTCTTTCCTGTAAAACCGTCATAGACATCAACCTTACCGTCTTCCGGCAATCCTGCCTTACGCAACATCTCCTTGACCTCGTTTTCGGAGGCGCCGTCGAAAACAGGAGTCGCAACATGCAACCCAAGGACCTTCGCCGCCCATCCCAGATGCGTCTCCAGGATCTGGCCGACGTTCATACGCGACGGAACACCCAGAGGGTTAAGCACCAGCTCTACCGGTGTGCCGTCCTCAAGGAAAGGCATGTCTTCTTCAGGAAGGATCTTGGAGATAACGCCCTTGTTGCCGTGGCGGCCGGCCATCTTATCGCCGACAGCAAGCCGGCGTTTGGTGGCGACGTAGACAAC
>CAZAYJ010000038.1:0-9424 GCA_964489335.1 uncultured Planctomycetia bacterium | reverse complement strand
GATTCGGGCCCCGGGGTTTCTCTGGCGCGCCTTCTCGATCAGCTCCAGACCGGTGATGTTGGGCATACTGCAATCCAGAAGCACATAATCAAACTTGTCTTCTTCGATAAGCTTCTTGGCTTCTTGGCCGTCGAAGACGACGGCTACCTTCATTTTCTTTCTCTCAAGATATCTTTTGAGATAAAAACAGATGTCCTGCTCGTCGTCGGCCACCAGGACTTTCCTTGAAACAGACACGGGATTCATGGAAAATATTCTACTATGTCGCTGAAATATTGCAAGAGCTAATCTCGCTGGTTTAGCCGTTGCGTTACCGGAATCCAAGCCCGGGCGGCCCGCATAACAAAGATATTTCCGCCGCCGCATCAAAAGTATTTTGCTTCATTCTGAATTGGGCTATAATGTCTTAGAGAATATCCAACTGATCCGCTCCCCGCCGGAACGTCAAGGCGCCGGGATTTATGGATGCGGCCGGACACCATGACCAACCACGCTAAAAGACAACAGGCCCTGGAGGCCCTCTACCATCTGGACCCCGAGGCGCTCAAGGACATCTCGGCACAAAAAGCCCTGAAGGTCTTTGAGACGGCCTGTGCCAGGATTCCCGCCTACCAGGACATCATCCATCAGGCAGGCATCAACCCTTCGGCAATCAAATCGATCGAAGATTTCAAAAAATTCGTCCCCGTCCTCGATAAAGAGACTGTCTTTGGGCCAGACATGCCGGATGTCAAAAGGCTCTGCCTGGACGGCCGTATGGAGAATATCCGCGCCATCATCTGCAGCTCCGGGCATAGCGGCGTCTTCTCTTACGGCCTCAAAACCCAGGAAGAGATTGAGGAGGCCCAGGATGCCATCGATTTCATGCTCGATTATATCTTCAATGTCTCCCAGAAAAAAACACTCCTCGTCAACTGCCTGCCCCGGAGTATGCGCGTTTATTCTTCCCTCGTGACCATGGCGGACACGGGTGTACGGCCCGATATCGTCATCCAGACGATCAGGACGTTCGCCTCCTCTTTTGACCAGACCATCATCGTCGGAGAAAACTCCTTTCTCAAGAAGGCCCTGGAGGACGGCGCAGAAGCAGGCATCGACTGGAAAGCCATCCATCCCCATCTTGTCCTGGCGGAGGAAATCCTGCCGGAAAACATGCGGACATACTTTGCGGAAATCATCGGCGCCGACCCGGACCAGCCGGAGAACGAAACGCTGATCGGCTCATCCTTCGGCCTGGCGGAATTCGGTCTCAACCTTTTTCATGAAACAAAAGACCTGATACGCCTGCGGCGCCTCCTGCAGCGGGACGAGAAATTCAGAGAAGCCCTGATCGGTCTCGATCTGGACAATCTCCCCGCCCTCCTGCAATACGACCCCAATAAACTTTTTGTGGAAGAGATCTCCACGAATGACGGGCTCTTCCATCTGGCCCTGACAAATCTACAGGACCATGCCGTCATCCCCCTCATCCGCTACAACACTGCGGACGAAGGCATCTGTATTCCCTATGGCCAGCTTGAAGAAACACTTGGGCGTCTGGGATACGAAGACTACCTGCCGAAGATCCGCTTGCCGCTCTTGGCCATCTGGGGACGCACCAAGATCCGCGTCAACGAAGGATTCTCCATCAGGCCAGAATTCATCAAGGAACTGCTCTACCGCAAAAAAGATATCGCCTCGCTGCTCACCGGCAACTTCCAGCTTTCCAAGAGCCGCGCCGGCCTGCGGATTGAGATCCAGGCCAAAGAAAAAACCACAAGGTCTGTCGAGTTTGAAAACAAACTGCGGGCCCTCTTTTTGGAAAACATCCCTGCCCGCATCGAGATCATCATCTACCCTTACCGCGAATTCCCGCACGGAATGGAATTAAATTACGAAAAGAAATTCAAGTACGTCTGATCTCTCCCCTCTGCAGTCCGTCAAAAACAAAAACCCGGTCCCCTTCGGGGCACCGGGCGCACATGATCACGGCGGCATTCTCCTTAAATCCTCCTACGGCTTCTTTTCCCAGGTGACGCTAGCCTCCCCTCTTCTAAACTTCCCGAGAGCAACGGCAGCCGCCCACTGCGAAACGCAAAATTCATAGGGGCCCGCCCATATGCCGCCTTTTGCCCCGTCCTGGCGGCCGCTCCCCAGAAAAGCTACGAGATAAAATACGGCCTGGAAAGCAAAAAAGCCCGCAAAAAACGGCCCGCGGCCGAGAAGAAAGGCATTGGCCAAAAAAAGAATCGGCAAGAAATAGGGAACGAACAACCGCAGAATCCTGTGAGAGATCAGCTGAAAAGCGATTTTGCTCTTGGCGGGGGCCAATAACTCCGGCATCAAGGACAAAACCTGCAATTGCCCCAACAGAATGCGCACCTTGCGGACAAATTCCTTCGATACTGTATCGGCCGCGACACCGTAAGCCTTGGCGTCAGGCTCAAAAACAATCCTCTGGCCCACAATGACGGCGTTCATCGACGTACAAGTATCTTCCAGGATCACGTCGGGGAGGTAGTGATACAGCTCCTTGCGTACGGCGTAGATGGCTCCCGTCGCCTCAAGGATAGAACCGATGTTGCCCTCCATATGCCGCAGCCATTTTTCATAATACCAGGCAAAACCTATCCCGCCGACCCCGGGCCCCTGAAGAATGAGGTCGCCGCTGACGGCACCGACATTTTCATCGGCGAAGGAACGCACCAGGTTCCTGATGGCATCTTTGGCGAACGTCTGGCGGACGTCGGAAAAAATAAATATCTCGCCCGTGGCGTCCTTGGCCATCTTGTTAAGCATCGCGGGCTTGCCGAGACGCTGGAAAGAGACGGTATAACGGATGTTCTTTTCTGCGGCCAGACGTTTGATGATCTGATACGTCTCATCCGTCGAACCGTCCGATCCGACCATGATCTCCAGCTTTTCCCGGGGATAGTCGGATTCCAGGAGATTGGTCACCTTGGCTTCGATATGCCCGGCTTCATTATGCGCCGACACAAAAACCGTCACCGGCGGCACGATATCCGCTTTTTTGACCTTGACACAAGACGTCAACTGCATCAGCGCCAAAAGCAAGGGGTAGCCGATATAGGTATAGACGATAACCGCCAGACTCAGATAAAAAAAGAAGTCAAACATGATTTTCTTCTCTCGCGGCGAACGCTTTGTTCCCGTGTTTCGCCTCGCAGCGGGCTGCCGTCAGCGGCCGGCTGATGACGCGGGGCGGAACCTGTCGTAAACCTGATAACCGAGGACGCGACGCAGGGAAGACCTCGTCTTCTCTGCGGCCTGGAGGCGCAAAGACGGACGCCCGCCGACGATAGACTTGAACATGTTCAGGCCGTATCCTTTCCTGATGGGAAAACGCCGCAACAGGAACATGCCGTCGTCAAAAAAATTGTTATACCCCGTATCTAAAACACATACCGCCTTGAATCCTACATCATGGGCGATCGTCAGGATCTGCTTGTTATAGAAACCGTGAGGAATGGCCACAAAGTCGACCCGGCGGCGCGTGTATTTTTCCAGCACCTGTTTGGAGGCAAGAAGCTCGTTGAGCACCGCATAATTGCTCTGGCCCGTCAGAAAGGTATGAGACATTCCATGGGAACCGATGTCCATACCGCCCTTCGCCAGCTCATAGATCATCGTCCAGTCCATCCGGCCTGCCTTACCGATCTCGTTGACAACGACAAAGAACGTCGCGCTGAAACCTGCTTCCTTGAGAATCGGCAGAACAAAATCAAACTGGCTCTTGTAGCCGTCATCAAAGGTCAGGACGACTTTTTTGCGCGTATCGCCCGTCACCTCTTCTGGTTTTAACGGACGGCCGTCGGTTCTCTTCTCTCCCTTGACGTATTCGCGTTCCGCCAGGAGGCGAGCCAGAGACACGCATGCGTAACCGTTGTGATGGAGATATTCCATCTGCCGCCGAAAATCGTCCTGTGCGATATTGAGGCCGCCACAGGCGCCATCCTGCGCAGAACAACAATCATGATAGAGCAAAATCGGAATCTTATCCATGGATACTTTAGTATACAATCTTTATGCCGCAAAAGCTACGGCTGTCTTACCAACGGCGGCCATACCCCAGGAATACCGCCCGACCATCTGAATTTTTCAAAAGGCGCAGAAAAACTTCTGCGCCTTCCATCTGACGCGAAAGATCAACCGTGACGCCCAGGGGTTCGCCGTGCGAAACCGCCAGTTCGACCTGAGCCGCCAGGCCGCTTTTGAGACGCGCATATCCTCCGAACACCATCCGCGACAAGCGCCCGTCGCGACGCGTCAACTCGAAACTAAGTCCTTGCGTCTTATCAAACCGCCATTTTCCGAAAAAGGTCATCTTTTCGCCGCGCAGGCCGGCCGATCCTCCGAGGACAAAAACCAGCCTGTCCGAGAACGCATGTTCCAGCGTCGCTTCAAGATTAATACGCGCAGACGTGTCTGCCGATTTGCCGCACGTCAAGCAATACGTCAGCCGGTCGCGGCCGCTAACAATCCAGGAACCTTTAAATTCAAGCGACTGAGGGCTGCGGCCGGCCCCTGAAAAACGGTATGTCAGCTCATGATTCCTGTTGACCGCCCAGGAACCGCGGAAGCGCAGGCGGTCGGGCGAACCCGATTCCCTCTCCACGAGAAAATTCAAGCGGTTGGCCGTATCCACCTGCCAGGAACCGCCGAACGTCAGAAGAATTATCTTTTCCTTACCGTCGGAATCGCGGCCGGTCAAAGTAAAAACGAGCTCGTGGCCTGAAGCGCTGAGCACCTCGGCATCCAGGACCAGCTTGCCGCCGGCCACGCGACGGTCCCATTTATCCAAAGAAAACACAAGACGCTGCTTCGCATCCAGCGCCCAGGTCCCACGGAACCTGACCTGCTGGGGCGCATCCCCGGCGACAGGCCGCTTGACGTGATAGACAAGTTCGTTATCTGCCGATATCTTAAGTGTCCCGTCCAGAACCTGCCGCATCCCTCCGGCCGTCGCCACAAGGCGGCGATGAGGATCGATCTCGTATCTGATTTTTTTCAACATACGTATCCTCTTTAGGCCTGCAAGATGTCGCAGGCGCCGGCCAGTTTCTTGCGCAGATCAAAAAGAGAATCCCGGCCATCCACTCCGATGCGCCGCAGCTCTAAAGGATGAGTCTTGGCATCGTTGATCCCGCAGACGCCCGTACAAGCAGCCCGGACGCCCAGCTCCGCGAGGATCTTCAAGGTCTCCTGGTTATAGTCCCCATAAGGATAACAAAAGACAGGCAGGGTCTCCCCCTCCTTAAGCCAGGAACCAAGCACCGCCATGCTCTGCTCAATCTCGTTTTTTTGTTCCTGGACCGGCAACGTCCCCAGGCGCGGATGATCCACCGTATGCGAACCGAATGTCACCTTGTGGGCCGCCATCTCTTTGACATCCGACCAGCTCAGCATGTCTGGACTCGGCAAATGCTGATACCGCGGCCTCTTCTTGTCAGTCCCGATCATGCCTGTGATCAAAAAAATCGTCGCCGGCAAGCCGAGCTCTTTTAAGACCGGGTAGGCGTTCGTGTAATTATCCTTATACCCGTCGTCAAAAGTGATAACGACCTTCGGCCGCCGCGAAGAAGCACAAACAACAGAAGCGTCGTGGCCGGACAAAACCTTCAACAGGTCTTCCGCAGATAAGACGTCGCAGTTTTTCGCAAGATATTCCATCTGCCGGCGGAATACGGCGACGGGCACGGCCAATTCATGGGGCGGAAGTTTATCGGTGACACGATGGTAGAGAAGAACAAGAATGCCCTTGCGCCTTCTGAAAAACGAAAAAAAATAGACAAGGGTGGTTACGAAAGAAACGAGATGCCTCTTAGGGGGTCCGGACATTTTCGCAAGATGCCGAAGTCTCTCTCGGGCCGAAAACAGCCTCCACAACGGCCCTGCGGCAAAAGACGGCGGGCCGACGCCCGCTGTCTCAACCCTGTTTGAAATATTCCACCGTCTTCCTGAGCCCTTCCTCAAACCCAACGACAGGCCTGAAGCCCAGCGACCGCCTAATCTTGGAAATATCGGCCCTGGTCTTGAACACATCGCCGGCCCTGACTGGCAAAAATCTGGGCTTGATCTTCTTGCCGAAGATCCTGTTCAGGATCTCAACGATCTGCAGGACCGTGTTGTCTTTGCCGTTGGCGACGTTGAAGACACCGTGCTTGATGCCGGGGGTGGTAGCCGCCAAAATGTTGGCGCTGACGACGTTGTCAATATAGGTAAAATCGCGGGACTGCTTGCCCGTGCCGAAGATGGGCGGCTCCTCATCATGCATAATGCAGTGGATGAATTTTGGGATCACGACGGCATATTCGTCGTCTAAGGCCTGCTTGGGCCCGAAGACGTTGAAATAGCGCAGCGCGACCGTCTCGATGCCGAAGAATTCGGGATAAATGCGGCAATAATATTCGCCGGCGAGCTTGCTTAAGGCATAAGGAGAGATCAGCTTGGGGCAAAAATCCTCTTTTTCAGGGAAACGGTCGACATCGCCGTAAACGGAACTGGAAGACGCCAGGACAAAACGCTTCACCTTCTGGGCAGACGCCGCCTGCAGCATATTGAGCGTCCCGCCAATATTGACGTCGTTATAACTCTCCGGCTCTTTGAGGGATTTCGGCACGGAACGCAAAGCCGCCTGATGCAGGACGTAATCCATGCCGCGGCAGGCCTTGTCACAGGCGGCCTTGTCGCGGATATCTCCCCGAATGAGCTCAAACCGGTCAGGGCCCATATCCTTGGCAAATGCCAGATTAGATTCCCTTCCTGAGACGAAATTATCAAGCACCCTCACAAAATGACCTGCCGCGAGGAGCTTCTCGGCGATATTGGAGCCGATAAACCCGGCGCCGCCGGTAATCAGATACTGCGACATGCATCCTCCTGAGATAGTTCCGGTGAAAAACGCTACAACTTGACGACTTTTGACGCCTGCGCCTTGACGGCATTGCGCGTGTCGACGACCAACCTGGCGTGTCTGACGATGAGCTCATCATCAAAACAATCGTGGTCCGTGATGATGACAACGCAATCGGCCTTCCTGAGCACGGCCGGAGCCAGCCGGACGCTCTTCATCTTCAACTGCATATGTTCGAATGACGGCACATAAGGATCACAGTAGGTCACCTTCGCCCCTTTATGCAACAACTCCTCCATGACATCAAAGGCCGGAGACTCCCTGTAATCGCTGACATTCTTCTTGTAGGCGACGCCCAAAATCAGGATGCGGGCCCCTTTGATGCTTTTGCCGTGCGCATTCAGGGCATCGGTGATTTTTGTGACGACGTATTCCGGCATGGCGCCGTTGACTTGGGCGGCCAGCTCGATGAACCTCGCCTCAAAGCCGTAGACGCGCGCCTTCCACGAAAGATACAAAGGATCGATAGGGATGCAGTGGCCGCCTAAGCCCGGGCCGGGATAAAACGCCATGAAACCAAAAGGCTTTGTCCGGGCCGCATCAATAACCTCCCAGACGTTGATATCCATCTTATGGCACATCAGCGCCAGCTCGTTGACGAGCCCGATATTAACAGACCTGAAGGTGTTCTCCAGGAGCTTGACCGTTTCGGCGACGCGGGTCGAAGAGACCGGATACACCGTATCCACCGCCTGTTCATAGAGCGCCCGGGCGACGGCCGTGCAGGCCGGTGTCACGCCGCCGACCACCTTGGGGATATTGCGTGTCTGGTACTTGCGGTTCCCCGGGTCCACCCTCTCCGGCGAGAACGCCAGATAAAAATCCCGGCCCACCTTAAACCCCTTGGCTTCAAACAAAGGAAGGAGCACTTCTTCGGTCGTGCCGGGATAAGTCGTGCTCTCCAGGATAATCAGCTGCCCTTTCTTCAAATAACGGGCGATCTGTTCGGCCGACTGAACGATATAAGAAATGTCCGGCTCCTTGGTCTTGCGCAAAGGCGTCGGCACGCAGATATTGACGGTATCCACCCCGCTGAGCGCACTGTACGCCGTCGTCGCCGATAACAATCCCCTGGAGACAAGGTCCGCTACTTCAGACGAGGGCACATCCCGGATATAGGACTTTTTCCTGCGAATGGCGTCGACTTTAGACGCATCCAGGTCTATGCCGACGACTTTAATACCGGCCTTGGCAAATTCGACGGCCAAAGGCAGGCCGACATAACCGAGACCAATCACAGCACTGCGGATTTTCTTGTCCTTGATCTTCCTGATAAGCTCCATTGATCCTCCGAAAAAACGGTCTCATCTGTAGCTTGAGCGAACCCTCCCTGGTCTAAAGACCAAGGGTTCCTCCTCACGCAGAACTCCACAACTGCATTCATCCCCGGATTAAAAACCGCAAAAATGCATTGTCAGGCACAAAAGCCTGGGTCCGAAAACGATAACGCCGATAACAAAGGCGTTGATCGAAGCGATAAACACTCCGCCGGCGACGATATCCTTCAGTAGTTTGACGTCCGGATGATAGCGGTCCCCGTGCACAAAATCCAGCAGAAGCTCAAAAGCCGTGTTGGCCGTTTCTGCAATCAAGACAAGGGCGATCGAAAAAACGATAAAGATGAACTCAATAGGCGTCACCCTCAAAAACAGGCAGAGCGCGACCGCCGCGGCGCCGAAGACCAGGTGAATCTTCATGTTGCGCTCGTTGCGGACGACAAAGAGGATGCCGTCTAGCGCCAACCTGAAACTTTGAATCAATGTCCGCCGATACATCACTAACTCCCTGCTTCGAGCTCCTTGTATTTTAAAAACAGCACCAGGCCGCCGCCGGCGCAGCCGCCCAGAAAGACGCCGACAGCCATCGCCACCGCGAGATTCGGCGTCGCAGGCCCCTGCGGCAACTGCGGCCGCCTGTAGACGCTAAAGGCTCCTCCGTGACGGACGACAAACATCTCATCGAGAACGTTCACGACCGCCCTGGCCTCCCGCGGGTCGCCGCTCCTATAGGAGATCATAAACATGTTCTCTCCTCTGGAGCGCACGGCAATCCTTTTTCTTAAACCCAGGATTAATCTTTCATATTGTTTCTCGGTTTTGAGATCCCGGGCAAGGTTCAAACGATCCACCACCTGCACGAGATTGTTGATGTCCATAATCTGGTCGCGGATCATGGAGATGCGGCGGCCGACGCTGCTGCCGAAGAAAGGAAGGGGTGTCCTGGCTTCCTCGGCTATGATGTAACTGAAGGATATGTAAACCTTCGGCTGTGTGGCCCAGAAGATCACGCCGGCGACAAGGCCGGCGATCGCAGGCGTCAACACATACCACTTGCGGCGCAAAAGTGCCGCCCTGTCATCCACGGTCATGCGCCACACGTCCAGGAAAGAAACGCTCATCGTCTACCTCAAACCGTTCGCCCCGACTGCCGCTTAAGACGCTTCCCGAATACTCTCAAACCTTCTTTCTGTTATAACGTAAATCGGCAGTTTTGACCATAGTTTTCTGTCGG
>CAZAYJ010000037.1:0-9468 GCA_964489335.1 uncultured Planctomycetia bacterium | reverse complement strand
CCCAAAAGATCCAGATACACTGTTTTCATCTGCGGACCACCAATCCGGCAAAATAGCCGGCGCCGAAACCATTGTCGATATTCATAACCGCGATCCCCGGAGAACAGCTGTTAAGCATCGTCAAAAGCGCCGAGAGGCCTTCGAAGCTCGACCCATAACCGCAGCTCGTTGGCACGGCGACGACCGGACAGCTGACCAAGCCGCTCACCAAACTCGCCAGCGCTCCTTCCATCCCGGCGACGACGATGATCACCGCGGCCCGTCGCAGGATATCCGTCCTGTCCATCACACGGTGCACGCCGGCAACGCCCACGTCATAGAGCCTGCGCACGGTTACACCCATAAGGCCGAGAGTCAACGCCGCTTCTTCGGCAACGGGAATATCGCTCGTCCCTGCTGTTACGATAAGAACATCACCTGCGGCAGCGGATGTTGGACGACGCCCTTTACGGAAAGCCGCCCTGGCCTTTCTATTGTAAGAGAGGCCTTTTAATCTCGATTTTAAAAAAGAATAGACACGGGGTTCCAGGCGTGTCAGCAGAAGCGGAGCGTCCGGGTCCCTGCCGAGTTCACGGGCAATCCTGAGGATTTCATCTTTCGTCTTTCTTTGACAAAAGATGACCTCCGGGAACCCCCGTCTCGTTTGCCTGCCCGTATCCACGCAGGCAAAACCAAGGTCCACGTAGGCCTCTTTCTTCATAATTTGACGATAAAATAAAGGAGGAAGAAGATAACGATCAGGGACAGGATATAAAAATCGTTATGATAGATAAAATCTCTGACTTTCTCGATCAGAGTCCCTTCGATGGTGACCAGCGACTGATTGGGCTTGATAGACGGCCGGACTTGGTCCAGCTGTTCTTTTTTGAACCGTAGGTAGACGCCGCCGACCTTATAGGCCGGGATCACACCGCTCTCAGCCAGTTCGACGACTTCTTTTTCCGTAATATTGAGATAGCTGGCCACCTCGCGGATGGTCAGCAGCTTATGGGCGACCATAGCTTGATTGAATACCTTAACCGATCTTTCCGGCGGAGATCCACTCGTCGATCTTCTTGCGCTCGAATTTCCAATCGTTCGATTCCTTGAATGCGGGGATCTTTCCGCTGCTGGCCCATTCGTGGATCGTATTTAAGTCCACCTCCAGATAACGGGCCAATGTTTCCGTATCAAAGATATCTCCCAGCATGGCACATCGCCCCTGGAAGACAGCTCCTTCGCTGATATGCAAGAGGGGCGTCTTGATATTGCCTTCGATAACGGCGTGTTCCTTCAGATGGATTCTCTTGGTCGCCGTCATTTCGCCTTTGACGCGGCCGGCAACCTCAATATCGTCGCCGGATATGGTGGCATCCACCACCGCCTCGTCGCCGATCTCAAGGACGCCCCGGACCTCAAGCGTCCCCTCAAACTTCCCGTTGATGCGCAGGTGCACGGGCTCTTTGAACGAAAGACTGCCCTGCATAGCTGAATCGACAGTAATTACTTTGTCCTCATTCTCCCTCTTCCTGTCTCTCATGGCCATGCCGCACCTCCTTATTTAGCATCACCCTCTCGAATCCTCTTAAAAATAAGAGAACCAAAAGAACAAGCAAGGTCACAACAACAGAAACCTTGAAGAACCCGCATCCGATGCTTAACCCCAAAGCTGCTACCACCCACAGGCTTGATGCCGTCGTCAATCCCCGGATCCCCTCGGGAGAACGAATAATCGTACCCGCGCCCAGAAAACCGATGCCCGTGATGACGCCGGCGGCGATCCGCGTCGGATCCATATTTGCCACAGATTTATATATATCAAAAACATGCAGTGATGTCAACATAATGAGGCAGGATCCGACGCAGACAAGGATATGCGTGCGCAGCCCCGCCTGATGCCGACAGATCTGACGCTCCAGCCCGATCAGGCCGCTTAACACAAAAGCAACCAGAATCCTGAGTACCATTTCATTATCTGTGATCATGTCATCTCCCCCCGGGGACTTACGCTATCCCAAAAGCGTGTCCATGTGTACCGATGTTTTATATTTTTTGGCCTGGAGAAGGCGTCCTGCAAGACTTGCCACCATGGCGGCATTATCCAGACAGTATGGTTTCGGCGCCAAACGCAACTCGATACCCCGCCGGCGCGTCTCCTCCTCAAGACGGCAACGCAATGCCGAGTTAAAAGCGACCCCTCCCCCAACAGCCAAAAGCCTGCTATGGCTTTTTTGCGCCAGACGGCAGGCCTTGCTGACCAAGTCTTCAACGACAGCAGACTGAAACGATGCTGCCAGGTCGGCGATTGTCTGTCGGGAAAGCACGCCATACATTTTTTTTAAATTCTGTGTTTTGTACAGCAGGGCTGTGTTGATGCAGCTGAAAGTAATGTCATGGGCAGGTCCGCAATGGCAGCGAAATTGAAACGCTCCGCGCGATCCGTTACGGGCGATCTCCTCGATGGCCGGCCCGCCAGGATATCCCAACCCAAGAATCTTGGCCACCTTGTCAAAGGCCTCGCCGGCGGCATCGTCACGGGTCGAACCTACCAGTCTCTCGTGACCGATGCCTGTGACCTCATAAAGACTGGTATGGCCTCCGGAAACGACGAGACCCGTAAAAGGAAAAGATAGCTCGCTTTCGATAAAAGCCGCATAAAGATGGGCCTGCAGATGGTTGATGCCGATGAGCGGAACCCGCCATGCCAGACCTAGCGCCCGGGCAAAAGACAACCCCACGAGCAGAGAACCAATCAGGCCGCGCCCTTGGGTGACGGCGACGGCATCCACATCATCGGCCTTCAGATGAGCCTCCTCCATCGCCTGGCACACGACGGCACAGATGGATTCCATCTGTGCGCGGGAAGCGATTTCCGGAATGATCCCTCCGTAAGGCGCATGCTGCGCAAGACTTGAAGCAACGACGTTGGAAAGGACTTCTCCTGCTCCCCGCACCACGGACGCGCCTGTCTCGTCGCAAGATGTCTCGATACCCAAAACCTTCAGCAACGTCTCAGCCCTCCCCTGCCCGCCTCAAGGATTCCTGACGGCATCCGACACCTCGATAAACTCGTACCCTTGCCCCTGCAGAAGAGGAATCATCTCCTTCAAAACAGCAATAGTGTTAGGACGATCGTGTCCGATACCGACGGCCACACCGTTCTGCCGAGCCAGATGCGCCAGCTTCATCAGTTGTTCCCGAATCAACGCCGGGTCCGAATCATTGTCAAGAAATATGTCCCGGCTCGCGAATTTCTCGTGAAGGGATTTAGCGACGGTGTGCCCGACGCTCTTGGGCGCCGTCATGCTATCCACAAAAAACAAATCATGGCCCTTCAAATAACCAAGAACAACACGCATCATGCGCGTATCTCCCGTCGCCTTGGAACCCATATGGTTATTGATCCCCTTGGCATAAGGGATCTCTGAAAAAGCAGCATCCAGGATTTGAATGATCTTGGAAGCGCTCATCGTCGTCAGGAGGGTATTCGTCTCCAATCCGACCTGCTCCTTATGAAGCGGCTCCATAGGCATATGGATAATCACGTCCTTACCGTGGAGATGAGCCAAGTCCGCCACTTCCCTGGAATATTCCTGAAACGGCAGGATGGCCAGCGTCAGATGATAATTATTGTCCGTGATGATACTTTTGTTTTTCAGGCTGTAACCCCAATCGTCAATGATCAAGGCGATCTTGCCGACAACCGGAACTGGAGACGGCCTTTCTCCGACAACAGGAGGCACAGGCCTCTCTTCGCCTGGGAGGGCACCAGGGAGCTTGCCCGGACGCCTGGCAGCCGGATGCGTCACTGCAGGAGGTTTCTTCACAGAAGGCCCTTGATGCCGCAGGACATAGAGAAGGACGGCTGATTGAAGGATAATAAGAATAGAAAGAATAAGGATGACAAAATTCTTGACGCTATTCATGAGACGCTTTCTTGCCTTCGCCAACGGATGCCGAAGACTGTAACATCTGCCGATATACTTTAATGCCTTTAATGATATCGACGGCGCGCGCCAGGGCATGATCGCGCTGGTAGAGTCTGGCCAGAGCATCGGCGTCCGTTTTCTTCTGGACCCCTTCAAAAATCTCTTCCAACGCAGCCTCTTCTTCGGGTCCTTCGTCCTGCGCCGACAGCTCTTCGGGAACGACCACATCGGGAGCAATCCCTTTATCGTGGATCGATGCGCCCAAGGGCGTATAATAACGGCTTGTCGTCAACTTCAATGCCGAACCATCCCGCAAAGGCAGTACCGTCTGAACCGACCCCTTGCCGAAAGTCCGGAAACCGACAAGAATAGCCCTCTTGTGATCCTTGAGACAACCAGCCAGTATCTCGCTGCCGGAGGCGCTCCCATCATTGATCAAAACTACCATAGGTATATCTTTGTAGGGTGAACTGGAACGGGACGTAAAAACTTCGTCCTGAGAAGGATCGCGGCCTCTAATAGAAACGATGATTTCGCCCTTAGGGACAAACCGTTCGGTCACCTCTACGGCCTGATCCAAAAGCCCTCCCGGGTTATTGCGCAGATCAAGGATAAGTGCGTTCATGCCTTTGGACTTCAGATCGGCCAGGGCCTGGTCAAAATGACGCGGCGTCTCCTCGCTGAATTCAACCAGCTTGATGTAGGCGATCCCCTGTTCGAGCATCCTCGCCTCTTTGATATCCCTGATCTCAATGGTCGCCCTTTTGATCTTGAAGGTCAGCAGTTTTGCTTCCTTCTCGCGCCAGACAGTCAACGACACTTCTGTTCCCGGCTTGCCCCTGAGCATTTTAACGGCTTGGTTCAGCGTAAAATCCCTCAAGACAGTATCATTGATCTTGACGATCCGGTCGTTCGGTTGCAATCCCGCCTCCCAGGCGGGCGTCCCTTCAATCGGCGTGATGATAGTGATCAGATGATCTTTAAGCGTGATCTCAATACCGATGCCTCCAAAATGCCCCGACGTATCGGCCATCAGGTCTTCATATTCTTCTGGCGTCAAGAACTGGCTGTGAGGATCCAGGTTTCCCAGTAACCCCGCCAACGCACCGTAAATCAGGTCTCTGGGCGGCACTTCGTCGACATAATGCGCCTGCACGAAAGCGAGGGCGTCAGCGAAAATCTCCAACTCTTTGTACGTCTCATTACGGCGGGCTTGGTTGATGGCCGTCATGCCGAAATTCGCCACCACCAAGACAAGGATGGCTGCTGCAACTCCTATGCAAATCTTCAGGACCCTCTTCATGATTTCAGCCTCTCGATCAACATATCCTTGGCCGTCTTCGGATTCGCCTTGCCTTTGGACAGGCGCATCACCTGGCCGACCAGAAACATCACGGCGTTGTCCTTGCCGGCCTTGAAGTCGTCGACAGATTTCTTGTTGGCGGCAATGACTTCGTCGATCACGATCGACAGACTCCCCGCATCCGAGACCTGGGCGAGGTTCTTTTCCTCCACAATCTTTGCAGCGGGTTTGCCGGTCTCAAGCATGTCCTGAAGGACCTCTTTACCCGCAAGCTGGCTGATCTTGCCGGTCTCGACAAGATCAATAAGCTCTGTAAGAGAAAGAGGCGTCAGACGCAATTCTGCGATATCCTGCCCGCGGGTATTCATCTGGAACGAGACAGGCCCGATCAACCAATGGGCGATTTTTTTAGGATTATCGTAAAGCTTCAGGCATTCTTCAAAGAAATCCGCAAGGCTTTTGGCGGCCGTCAACGTCGCGGCATCCTTGTCGGAAAAACCGAAAGACGCGACAAAGCGGCTGCGCTTTTCTTTGGGCAGCTCCGGCAAGCCCGCTTTCGCCTCTTCAATGTCGGCCGCGGAAATCACGAAAGGCGGCAGGTCTGGTTCCGGGAAATACCGGTAATCGTGCGCCTCTTCCTTGGACCTCATCGACAAAGTCATCTGTTTCTTCTCGTTCCATAAGCGCGTCTCCTGAACGACAGGCCTGCCGTCTCTCAACTCGGCTTCCTGTCGCTTGATCTCATAATCCAGCGCCAGACGTACAGCACGGAAAGAATTCATATTCTTGAGTTCCGATTTGACGCCGAGACCCGTTGTCCCGGCCGGCCTCAAAGAGACGTTCGCATCACAGCGCAGGCTTCCCTTTTCCATATCGCAGTCGGAGATGTCCAGATACTGCAAAATCAGCTTTAAATCCGTCAAGTAGGCGTAAGCTTCGTCGGGAGAATGCAGGTCTGGTTCGCTGACGATCTCCAGAAGCGGCGTGCCGGCCCTGTTGTAATCCACAAGACTCCCTGTGCCTTCCTCAGGATGAATCAATTTGCCGGCATCCTCTTCCAGATGCACGCGCTTGATCCTGATATGTTTCGTGCCGTCCTCCAGAGAGATATCTAGGCTTCCATGTTCAGAAAACGGCATATCATATTGAGAAATCTGAAAATTCTTCGGAAGGTCCGGATAATAATAATTCTTACGGTCGAATTTCGTGAATGACCTTACCTGACATCCGAGGGCAAGGGCGACCTTCAGCGCCGCCTTCAAGGCCTTTTCATTCAGTACAGGCAGCGACCCCGGCAAACCCAGGCACACCGGACAAATGTTCGAATTTTCTTTCGACCCGAAGACATTGGCGCAGCCGCAAAACGCTTTTGTTGCGGTCTTGAGCTGTACGTGAACTTCCAGGCCTATGACAGGTTCATAGTTCATTTTCTTATAACTTCGGTTTTTGTTTATGCCAGGAGGTGTTTTGCTCGTAATGAAATGCCAACCTGTAAAGATCCGCCTCTCCGAAAGGACGACCGATCAGCTGCATGCCTACGGGCAGGCCAGACTTGGTAAAGCCGCAAGGAATGGATACCGCAGGAACGCCTGCCAGATTGACGGAGATCGTATAGATGTCGGACAGATACATGCTCAAGGGGTTATCCATCCTCTCGCCGATCCTGAAAGCCGGCGTTGGAGACGTCGGCGTTAACACCACATCGTATTCCTTAAAGACCTTGTCGAAATCTTCTCGGATCAACCTCCTGACCCTGGATGCGCGCAGATAATAAGCGTCATAATAACCACTGGACAAGACATATGTCCCAAGGATCAGGCGGCGCTTGGCTTCCGCGCCGAACCCTTTGTCACGCGTTTCTTTATACATACCCACAAGGGCCGATTCATCCCTAGACCCTCCGGCCTGCCTTAAGCCGTACTGGACGCCGTCGAAACGCGCTAGGTTCGAAGATGCTTCGGCCGTCGCGATGATGTAATACACCGCCACGGCGTAATCCGTATGGGGCAGGCTGACTTCGCCGAAATGCGCCCCCATGGATTCCAATTTTGCCTTTGCCTCCATCATCGCCTGGCGGACGTCAGGATCCATGCCTTCGACAAAATACTCCCGCGGGATGGCGACGCGCAAACCGCGGATATCTTTCTCCATCTCCGCCAGGTAATCCGGAACGCTGATGTCAGCCGATGTCGCATCACGATTGTCATGACCAGCAATAACACCCAGGACCAGGGCATTATCCCGAACGTCCTTGGTGATAGGGCCGATCTGGTCGAGACTGGACGCAAAAGCGACCAGGCCGTAGCGCGACACACGGCCGTAAGTCGGCTTCATGCCGACCACGCCGCACAGCGACGCCGGCTGACGGATGGAGCCGCCCGTATCCGAACCCAGCGCGACAATCGCTTCATCAGCCGCCACACAGGCGCAGGAGCCGCCGCTTGAACCGCCCGGGACACAATCCAGGTTCCACGGATTTTTCGTCGGATGAAAACAGGACGTCTCACAGGACGAGCCGAAAGCAAATTCGTCCATGTTGGCTTTTCCCATGATCGAGGCCCCGCTTTTTTTAAGTCTCTCGACCACTGTCGCGTCATAGGGCGCGACAAAACCTTTGAGGATTTTCGAACAGCACTCTGTTAGGTCTCCCCGGCTGCAGATGTTATCTTTGATGACGACGGGAATCCCTGCTAAAGCGCCAGACGCGGCCTCAGCGCGATATTCAAAAGACGGTGGGCGCGCAAAAGCCATGACTTTCTTCTCAACCGCTTCATAACGGTGGCGGAGGTCCGCCAGGATATCCTGCGGTTTGATTGAACCGCGGTCCAGTCGCGACCTCAATTCCAAAGCCGTCAACGCATGTAGATTCATTCAATCACCCTGGGCACTTCATAAAACTGCCCCTGCGCGGCCGGTGCGATCTTCAGAACCGCCTGCGGATCAATGGATGGCATCACGCTGTCTTTCCGATAGACGTTCTTCAGGTCAAGAACATGTGTCATCGGCTCGACGCGGCTGACATCTACGGTTTTAAGTTTATCCACATATTCCAGGATGCTTTCCAGCTGTCCCTGAAAATGCGATATCTCTTCCTCTGTCAACCCCAGCCTTGCCAGATGGGCTATGTGTTTGACGTCATCACGGGATATAGGCATTTCTCCCTCTTGGTTGTAACCATGACATAGAATGATTTATATTATCATTGGTGCCCTAAAAAGTAAATCCCTAAGGACGCCCGGCATCGAGGATGCGGTTGCTCAAAAATGCAAACTCCTGCACTGTCAATGTCTGGGGCCTGCGCCCCAGGAGCTCATCGATTTCCAGGCGCTCCAGAAAAACCCTGCCCAACTCACGCGACAAGCTGGCCTTGAGCGTTTTACGTCTTTGGCTGAATGACGTCCGGATAACCTTGAAAAACATCTCCTCTGAACGCAAGTGCAGACGCTCAAGACGGTCGCGCCTGGGCTTGAAACGGACAAAGGCCGAATCTACCTTCGGTGCGGGCCTGAAACAGCCGGGCGCAATGGCAAACAATACATCCGCCTCGCAATAATAATCGACGAAGCATGACAAGGACCCGTAGGACGGCTCGCCGGGCTGGGCGGTCAGGCGTTGCGCAACCTCTCTCTGGACCGTCAGAAAAATGTCTTCGATGCGATCGATCCTTTCAAATAAATATTCGATGACAGGCGTCGTGATATAATACGGCAGATTGGAAACCACCCTGACGCGGTCCACGCCTTCCCGCGACAGAAAACTCTCCATGTCGAACTTGAGGATGTCGACACAGACCAGCGTCAGGCGCCGAAATTCTGCAGTCCTCGAGGAAAGACGTGCACACCGTTTTTTGTCGATCTCAATGGCATAAACCCGTTCCGCAGCGTCCGCCAGATCAAACGTCAACACCCCATCGCCGGGTCCAATCTCCAAAATATGGTCGCCTCTTTCGGCATGCACGGCGGCAAGAATTTTTCTTTTGATATTGGGATCAACAAGAAAATTTTGTCCAAAGCGTTTCAGAGGTCTTAAGGAGGAGTGTCTCATCGATCGGGACGGCGGGATCCGGCCAGCGTGCAGGCGAGTTCCAGCGCCGCAAGCATCGAGCCCTCATCGGCCTTGTTCTTTCCGGCAATATCATAAGCCGTACCGTGGACCGGAGACGTCCGCACGACAGGCAGGCCGGCCGTCAGATGGACGCCGCGGCTGAATTCCGTCATCTTAAAAGGAATCAGCCCCTGGTCGTGATACATCGCCAAC
>CAZAYJ010000036.1:0-9480 GCA_964489335.1 uncultured Planctomycetia bacterium | reverse complement strand
TGATTTCGCTGTCGGGCATCGTTTTTTCGAAATCCATCAGGATCGCCGGAGACGAGTTGGATACGGCGGTCGTGGAATATCTCAAAAAGAATTACAACCTTATGATCGGTGAGCGAACGGCCGAAGAGATCAAGATAAAGATCGGCTCGGCCTATCCCTTGGAAGAAGAGTTGAGTCTTGAGGTGCGCGGCCGCGACCTTGTCGCGGGGTTGCCGAAGATGGTGACGATTACGTCCGAAGAGGTCAGAGATGCCATCGCTGAGCCTGTGAGGGCGATCGTGGATTCGGCAAAGATCGCACTCGAGAGGACACCGCCAGAGCTGGCGGCCGATCTGATTGATCGCGGTATCGTTCTGGCCGGAGGCGGGTCCCAATTGCGCGGTCTGGATCGTCTTATCGCCGAAGAGACGGGGCTTCCGGTCCATATCGCCGACGATCCTGTGACAGCCGTGGCCCAGGGAACAGGCAAGATCCTTGAGCTTGAGAGCCGCTACTTGCGCGACGTGACTGTCGTGACAAAGACGGAAAGCGCCGTATAAATGCCGTCCCTGAAGCGGGCAGAGACCGTTTGATCTCTTCCGCTGTAACGTTGACACGGATGTGTTTCTCGCCAATAGAAAGTTCATAGGTTATTTCTTCATTGTCGCCCTTTTGTCCCTTCTTGTTTTCCTTTCGTTCCGCCAATCGCCTTATGTGATGCGTCAGGTTTTTTCGGACGCGGCCAAACTCCCTCTCGTGGCTTTAGACGCCGCAGGCCAGGAGGCGAAGGCGTTGTTATTTTTCCATAAAAGTTATTGGGATAACAAAAGGCTTGTCCGCGAGAACGACGGACTCAAAAAGTCATTGCTCGAATCCGAGGAGCTTCGCAAGGAAAATACGCGCCTGCGCGATTTGCTTGAATTGCGTCAGAGACTTGATTATGAAACGACCCCTGCATCCGTCATCGGACGCGATTTCGGTGTCTTCCGGTCTTATCTCGTCTTAGACAAGGGGCGGGCGGCAGGTGTCAAGACGTATGCGCCGGTCATAACTGCCGCGGGGCTGGTAGGTAAGGTTCTTGAAACGGGGCAATTCTCCTGCAAGGTCATCCTCTTGAACGATCCTGATCTGGCGGTGCCTGCGAAAGATGCGCGGAGCGGCGAGCAGGGGCTGGTGTCCGGCAGTCTGGATGGCAAATGTAAGCTGCGTTTCCTGGATGTGAATAGCGATGTGGCCGAAGGGGACCTTATCGTGACAAGCGGCCTGAACATGACATATCCGCCCGGTATCCCCATCGGCCGTGTCAAGATGGTCGCCATGGAGTCCAGCGGCTTGAGCAAGTTCGCGCTCATCGAGCCCGTCCTGAATCTTTCCTGTCTGGACGAGGTGCTCATCGTGACGTCTTTTAAGCATGATTAAGTTTTTTGTCATTCCTCTTCTGGTCTTGGCGGAATTCGCATGGCACCATTTCCTGTGTCTGTCCTGGCTGTTGTTCGACCCTTTATTGGCCGCCGCCGTTGTCTATACTTTTTTGCACTATCTCAACGCCCGGGGTTGTGTGGGTTACGCCTTATGGTGCGGTTTCTGGAGAGACGCTTTCGGGACGGATGTCTTCGGTATTTATATGATGTCCTACATCCTGACGGTCTTCGGCACGGCTTTTTTGGTCCGCGTCCTGTATCGCCACAACTGGAAGATTGTCTTTCCTGTGGTTTTCGCGGGCCAGCTTCTGAACAACCATCTGGTTTTTATCCTGCGTCTTTTTCTGGGCGCAGGCCCTTTGGTGTCATACGCCCGTTTTTTCGGCCGGACATTCCTGCAGGCGCTTGGCACGACACTCCTGGGGTATCCATTCTTCCTCTTTTTTAAAAAATGCGAACCAGAATCTACGGAATAACGCTCTTAGTCTGTTTTTTTCTTCTGCTCTGCGGCCTCTTGGCCGTTCAGTTGATTGGCGGCGGACGCTATTATGAGTTGAGTCTGCGCAATACCATCCGTCTTATTCCCGAGGAGCCTTACAGGGGCCGGATCCTGGATCGTTATCAGCAGGTGATCGTCGACAACGTGTTATCGTTTGACGCCGTCATCATACCGCAGGAACTGAAAGACAAAAACGATGTGTTTAACCGTCTGGCGCCTATCTTGTCCTTGGATCCTTCGACGATCGCCGGACGTTACGCCAAGGGTTATCTTAATCCTTTTACACCTGTTGTCATTGCCGAAGGGATCCCCAAAGTGACGGCTATCATGCTGGAAGAGAAAAAGCTAGACCTGAGGGGCGTCGCCGTCGAACTCAACAGCCGTCGGCACTATCCTTTCGGCACGACGGCGGCCCATGTGTTGGGCTATCTGGGCGAGATCGATAAGAGCCGCATCACACGCCTCAAGGATTACGGTTATGATATTAAGGACAACGTCGGATACAGCGGCGTTGAGGAACGTCTGGACATTTATATGCGGGGCCAGAAGGGCGGACGCCAGATCGAAGTGGACAATAGGGGCCGCCAGGTCAGGCTCCTGGGGTATAAACCGCCCGTGGCCGGCGAAGATGTGACGCTGACGATCGATCTGGAGCTACAACAGATCGCGGACAATCTCCTTCAGGGCAAGAAAGGCGCCGTGGTCGTTATGGACGCCCAGACAGGGGAGGTGCTGGTTCTCAGCAGCGCTCCGGCTTTTGATCCCAACGTGTTCGTGGATCACAGCGACCGCAGCGCCATGAATTATTATTTGACCAGCGACGACGCGCCGTTGTTCAACCGCGTGACGAGCGGTCAATTTCCTCCGGGGTCCATTTTTAAGATCGTCACGGCTTCCGCAGCGCTGCAGGCCGACAAAGGCGTTTCGCTTGTCACGACATATGTGTGCCAGGGGCAGATGAGGATCGGTAACCGTTTTTTTAAATGCTGGTCGACGCACGGCGCGCAGGATTTCAATGCCGCCATGGCTCATTCCTGCGACGTTTATTTTTATCAACTGGGGTTGTTGGCCGGTCCGGACCTTCTGTCGCATACGGCGCAGGAATTCGGTCTTTCGCAGCCGACTGGGATCGATTTGACCCATGAGGTATCTGGTTTTATTCCAACCCGTCTTTGGAAGCGCCTGACGAGATTCGAAGGGTGGTATGACGGCGACACGGCAAATTTTTCCATCGGTCAGGGTTTTGTCCTTACGACACCTCTGCAGTTGGCACGTATGATGGCAGCTGTCGGTAACGGAGGATATCTTCCCGTCCCTCATGTGACCAAGGCTATTGCGGGCAGAGAGGTTTCTGTGGCAGCGCCCAAGCCCGTCAGGATATCCCCTGAGTATTTGGATATGGTGCGCAAGGCCCTGCGTTATCCTGTGTCGCTTGAGAGCGGCACGGCGCATGTGCTGGAGATTCCAGGTCTTGAGATTTGTGCCAAGACGGGGACAGCCCAGGTCCGCGGAAAAGAATCGCATGGATGGGTGGCCGGATTTTTTCCGCTGAACCGGCCCCGCTATGCGTTCTGCGTGCTTCTGGAGAATGTCGGCAGCAGCCATTATGCCTGTGCTTTGGCGCGCGATCTGTTTGAGGAGTCCAAAAAGAGAGGGAAGCTGTCATGATGACGGCTAGGCCGCAAAAGGTCATCGTTATCGTTGTGTTTTTGATTTTGTTTTTCGGCATCCTTTGCCTTTTTTCAAGCTGCCATCAAAAAGGGGAGTTTGTCAAAAAAGATATCTTCATCAAACAGCTGTTGTGGGTCGGCGTGGGCTGGGGAGTCTTGCTTTTGGCTTCACGTCATGACTACAGGTTGTTCAAGGGGTGGGGCGTGCCTTTGTATATCGTCAGCCTGGCGACGTTGGCCCACGTCCTTTTTTCCGGCAGGGCGATCATGGGCGCCCAGCGCTGGATATCCCTGGGAGAATTCTCTTTTCAGCCGTCGGAGCTCGGGAAATTTGCGCTCATTCTGGTTTTGGCCGGCTATTTCAGCATCAAGACAGGCCATGAGCTGCAGGCTCAACCGCAGTCGCTGGGGTGTCTCCGGGGCTTGCTTCTGCCGCTCGGCATCACGCTGTTGCCGACGGGTCTGGTTCTTTTACAGCCCGACCTGGGCACGGCGATCGTCTATCTTTTCATCTTTGCTACAATCGCTTTCTTGGCTGAGGTGCGTCTCCGTTATCTGGCAGGCGCTGCTGTTGCCGGCTTGGCCTCTTTGCCGCTTTTCTGGCATGTGCTGAAGGATTATCAAAGATCCCGCCTTTTGGTATTTTTGAATCCGAATATCGATCCTTTGGGTGCGGGCTATACGATTATTCAGTCGAAGATCGCCATCGGCTCCGGCCGGTTTTTCGGCAAAGGTTGGATGAGTGGCACCCAGAGTCAGCTCAATTTCCTGGCAGAGCGGCACACGGATTTCATTTTTTCCGTCTGGGGGGAGGAGTGGGGATTTTTAGGGAGTTTGTTTCTCGTGGTCATGTATGCGATTCTTGTCATCATGATTTTGAGGGTCGCCGCTTTATCGCGCGACATCTTCGGCCGTCTCCTGGCGGCGGGGGTTGCCGCGCTTGTCTTTTTTCATGCGTTTATCAATATCGCGATGAACATCGGTATGTCTCCAGTTGTCGGTCTGCCTTTGCCTTTTATGAGTTACGGCGGATCGTCTTTGGTCATCAATATGGCGGCGATCGGCATCGTCTTGAACATCGCGCGGCAGAAATAATAGGAGAGAAAAGTCAACTGGCTTTGATATGTTAGAGATGGTCGGTTTCCGCTTCCCTTTGTTATTTTGCTGCAGCCTCAAATACCGCTACTGCGGTTCAATTCGCTTTTGAAAGGCCAGTCCTTTTTCTAGATTTGTTGCTCGACGGGCTTGGTGGGTCAAGAGGACTCGCTCGCCTACGGCTCGTTCAAGCCTGACGAGGGGATTTGTATTTGTCAGCTTATTTGCTTATTAACTGATAATGGGTGATTGTTAACTTTTTTGAGTGAAATCCGCATGATTCAGCCTGTAAAACTTGACAAAGAGCTGTTGTTGTCCGTCATGAAACCTGCCCGATACATCGGCGGGGAGGTTGGTTGCGCGCAGAAGGATTTTTCAAAGGCCGATGTGCGCGTCTGCCTGGCTTTCCCCGATATCTATGAGATCGGGATGAGCCACTTGGGTATGAGGATCCTTTATGATATCGTCAACAAACAATCGTGGTGTGCCGCCGACAGGGTATTTTCTCCCTGGGTGGATATGGAGGAGAGGCTTAAGACGCTGGGGATTCCGCTCTTCGGCCTGGAGTCCCGGATGCCGCTCAAGGCATTCGATATTTTGGGATTTTCGCTCCAGTATGAATTGAGTTATGCCAATGTGCTGAATATCCTGGCTTTGAGCGGCATCCCTCTGGAGTCGCGCCAACGCGACGGAAGCTGGCCCCTGGTGATCGCCGGCGGGGTTTGCTGTTTGAACCCGGAGCCCCTGGCGGATTTTGTCGATCTTTTTGTTATTGGCGAGGCTGAGGAGGTCATCGTTGAGATTCTCAAGATGTATCGCATCTGTAAGAGGCGTCGCTTTGACAAGGCGCGGATGCTTCTGGCGCTTTCGCGCCTTAAAGGCGTCTATGTTCCTGCGTTGTATCGGGGAGTCGCCAAAGACGGCACATTGGAACCGTCCGTCGATAGGAGGGCGCCCCGGACGATCGTCAAGCGATTCGTGCGCGACCTTGAGCGTTCCATGGATTTTTCTTACTGGATCGTTCCCGCCATCGAAATCGTTCATGATCGCATTGGCATCGAGATCATGCGGGGATGTCCCCACGGATGCCGGTTTTGCCAGGCCTATGCTTCGTTTTATCCGCTGCGCATTATCCGTAAAGAGAAAGTCCTTGCGCTGGCGCGCCGCCTTTACCGTAAAACAGGATACGAGGAGATATCCCTTCTGTCTTTGTCGAGTTCGGACCATCCGCAGTTGAAAGAGATCGTCGAGGCGCTTGTCGCCGAGTTCAGGGATAAAGGCGTCAGCGTGTCTTTGCCATCTTTACGCGCCTCCAGTCTCGTCGGAGAACTGTCCCATGTTTTTGCGACGATGCGTAAGACGACCCTGACATTTGCTCCTGAGGCCGGCAGTCAGAGGTTGAGGGATGTCCTTGGAAAGAAGCTCAGGCCCGAGGATATCTTTGACGCGGCCCGCCAGGCCTTCCGCGCGGGCTACAGGACGCTTAAGTTGTATTTCATGATCGGTTTGCCGACGGAGACAGAAGAGGATCTGCGCGCCATCGTCTCTTTCTGCCTGGCCATCTCCGCCTTGAAAAAAGAAGTTGACGGACATCCGTCGCGCCTTAATGTGACCATATCTAATTTTGTGCCTAAGCCCCATACGCCGTTCGAGAGGGCGGCTATGTGCAGCGTCGAGGACCTGTCTGCCAAGCAGGAGTTTTTAAAGAAAGCCCTGGGACACAAGAGGGGATTGATCCAGTTGAAATTCTATGACCCGCGCATGAGCTGGCTTGAAGCGGTCCTGGCGCAAGGGGGCCGTGAATGCGGCCGGGCCATCGCCGCCGCACGGGCCGCCGGAGCAAGATTCGACGCCTGGAGCGACCACTTTAATCTTTCCATCTGGAGAGAGGCCTTGGCCGCAAGTCATCTCGATGCGGCTTTCCTGACGGCCGCTAAGGAAAAGTCGTTCACTCTTCCCTGGGATTTTATCAAGACCGGCGTTTCCGCCTCGCGCACTTAAGTATCTTGGCCATTTTCCTTTCCCTAGGGCCGACCCCGCACGATTTTCCTGTTTTTCGGCGAAGGAAAACGTTGACGCGCCCCGCTAATTATGTTACTTTATATTACATAAATATTTACAGCAAGAAGCCGATTCTTTAATTCCTCGGCAGGATTCGCAGGGTGCGACTAGAGTCAGGTTCCACGGGTTAAAATGGAGAGAGGCCATGGCCAATTTGTCTAAAAAGTTGTCGATCGCTTCCAGATCCCTCAGGCCGCAGCTCATCATCGCATTCTGCCTCATGTCCATCATTCCTATTTTGGCGCTTCTGAATTTCGTTTTTCCAAGCCTCCTGCCAAAGAATTACCTGCTTATCATCGTCTTTGTCGTTGTCATTATGTCCCTTCTGGGCTTTATCGTCGTCAAACGCATCGTTGATCCTATTATCGAGATCAATTCCGAGGTCAAGGTCATCGCTTCGGGCGAGCTGAGTCACCAAATCAATATTTCGCGCGAGGACGAGATCGGTGAGTTGAGTCATTCCTTAAACCAGCTGACCCAGCGTATCAAGAGCAATATGGACGAGCTCAAGATTTACGGCGAACGCACGAAAGATATTAACCTGCAGATCAACCGTCAGGTGATTGCCCTGAATGGCCTCTTACAGATCAGCAATCTCATCACAAAGAATGCCCACCTGAAGGATGTTTATGAGGTTACGATCTCCAAGCTTGCCCAGATGGCCGATTCGTCTTTGGCGATCCTGATCTTCAAAAAAGACGATGGCTTTGATGTTTCGGCACAATACGGTCTAGGGGAGGAAACGATTAATTGTTTGTCGATGGCCTCCAATAGCGGGTTGTTGTTCCATCTTTTGGCGGCGTCGAAGCCGTTTCTTAAGGTGGACGATACAAGCCAGGGGGGCGTTAGTGAAGAGTTCATGAAGATTTTGGGCGCGCGCAACCTTCTTATCTACCCGATTCTGATGCAGAGCAAGCCTCATGGGATTATTGCCATCGGCAACTTGCTCGATAAATTCAAATATTCCAACGACGACGTCGAGTTGATGGGCATCTTTGCCAAACAACTGTCGATTGCCGTCGAGAATGATTTTCTGACGCAGAAGGTCCGTGATCTGGAAGTCAAGGATGCCTTGACGGGGCTTTTCAACAAACGATACATCACCGTCAGATTTGAGGAAGAGATCCTGCGCGCCATTTCTCTGCAGGAGCCGTGTTCTTTTGTGGCTGTCGTGGCCAGCAACATGCAGGAATACCGCAAGGCCTACGGTGATGCGGCGGCGGACGATGTCCTGGTAAGGATTGCGGCGTTGCTGAAATCCTCCATCCGGGAAATTGACCGGGCGGGCCGTCTGGAGGAGGGGGTTTTCGGAATCGTCCTGCCCCAGAAGAACAAGCGTCAGGCCGAACATGTGGCCGAACAGTTCAAGGACAAGCTGCGGGCGGCATTCCAGGGCGCCGACGCCAAGAAGAAGATACAGTTCAGTCTGAGCATCGTCGAGAATCCCATCGACGGAGCCGATTCCGTTACGTTGTTGCGCAAGGCCATGGAATTGGCCGGGGCGGGGATCACGCTGTAGGGCTTTGGCTGGTTTCCTTGGCATCCGAGAGGCGGCCATATAAGGATAGAAAATGACGTCATCTTTCAAGAGAGTCACAACGAAACAACTCGGCGAGCTCCTCATCGAGAGGAAGATCATCACCGCCGAGCAGTTGCAGAAGGCCCTTGAATATCAGCGCGTCAACGGAGGCTTGGTCGGTGAAATCCTTGTGCAGCTGGGTTTTTCCAGGGAAGAAGATATCGCGCAGGTGCTGACCGCGCAATATGGTTTTCCCTACCTGCCTTTGGCCAATTACGATATCGATACGGAGGTGGCGCGCGTCATCCCCGAGCAGGTCGCGCGTCAGTATTGCCTGATCCCTATTGACAAGATCGCCAATAATCTGACCGTCGCCATGTCGAACCCTCTCAACACGCAGGCCATCGAAGACGTGGAGACGATTACCCAGTGCGTCGTCCAGGCGTTCGTCAGTACCGCGACGGATATTAAGAAGGCCATTGAGAGAAGCTATACGAAAAAGCCATAAACTCTAAACACGAAACTTTAAATCCTAAACATATTCAGAACACAAAACTCAAATACACGGATTGCTGTTTTAGATTTTGAGTTTAAGTTGTTTTGGGTTTGTTTAGAGTTTAGGGTTTCGGGTTTAGAGTTTTTTTAAAGGTTGAGACATGAGCTCCCTCAGAGAACGTCTGCAAGATATCCTCATTAAAAACAAACTGATATCCGAAGACGACCTTAAGCTGGCCCTGCAGGTTCAGAAAGAGCATGGCGGTAGCCTGAGCGATTGCCTCATAAAGCTTAACCTTGTCGGCGAAAAAGACCTGCTCGTAGCGCTCAGCGAAGGCCTCGGATTCCCTCCCATCTCTTTGGCGCGTTTTAAGATCGAGCCTGAGATTCTGAAGCTTGTCCCCAAAGACATGGCCAAGCATTACCAGATCGTCCCCGTTGCCAAAATGGGGCATACGTTGACCGTGGCCATGGCCGATCCCCTGAATGTCTTTGCTATCGATGACGTCAAGGCATTGACGGGGTTCGAGATCAATCCCATTATCGCCGAGCAGAAAGAGATTTTGCAGACCATCGAGAAATATTACGATGAGCCGGCAACCCAGGTTTTGGACGAGATCATCAAGGATATCTCGGACATGGATATCGAGGTGGTCCGTGCCGCCCGCGAGGGCGGGCTCGACGCCCAGGAGCTTGTGCGCCTGACAAAAGAGGCGCCGGTCATCAAGATTACGAATCTGC
>CAZAYJ010000035.1:0-9499 GCA_964489335.1 uncultured Planctomycetia bacterium | reverse complement strand
GTATAGCGTAGTCCTTAGACGCGCACCGAGATCCACACCAAGCACGGCAATGATCTTACCTGTCTCCGGATCCGTGATCGGGATCGCCGCGCTGACCCATCGCCCCCACCGGTCCGATGCCGGCCCTACGACGACTTCCTTGCCGGTCGTAAAGACACCCCGCATGGGCCTCGAGATTTCCGTATAGATCTGGCCCGGAGGCGAATAATCCTTGGAATCAGGCGGTTCCGAATCCATGAAGAAAAAGACCTGGCCGTCCGGCCGCAGACCCATCAGATAAACAAAACGGCATTCGGGGTTGGCAAGACGCCCCAGACTTAATTGTTTCTTAAGGCGCCAATAATCAGGAGAGGCAAGGTCGGCTTCGGAACCCTCCAGGCGCAAAATGCGCCGAGGGTCGATCGTACTCCCCAGGATACGCGCCCCGACCATGAAATCTTCACGCATACGCCTGTCTTCCAGGCGCAAGCCCCAAGCGGTCAAAATCGTCCCCGCAGCCAAAAGCAGAAAAATTGCAACCAGAAGAGGTTTATTAAGCTTTGCCTTCATATAATCACGCACCTATGTCACATCCCGGGGCCGCTTGTCTGTCTCTCATGACGAGCTGTTTTTGTTCAAAAGAACCTTTTCGATCTCGGCGACAAGATCGTCATTCTCGATGGGCTTGACGAGATACTCCACGACCCCCTTGCCGTAAGCGGCGCGTTTGTCTCCGTCTTTGGCCAGGGATGAAAGAACGATAATAGGCACTCCTTGGCCAATCGGATCCCTGTTCAACATCTCGCACGCATCCAGTCCGCCGAGACCGGGCATCAAAAGATCAAGCAAAATCACTTCGGGTTTGAACATATGAAGTGTCGCAATGAGGTCTTTGACATTCCCCAGGGTCTCCACCGTAAACTTGCCTGTTGCTTCCAGGTTCAGCTTCAATAATTTACGGAGGTTCTCTTCATCATCCACGACCAGGACTCTCCTCTTTTCCATCCAGCTTCCTCCTTAATTTCTCCGATACGAGACATGACGTCTTTTGCCTTCACGACAATTCAGGCCGGCCGCAAAAATGAATCACAAACCCGATTTCAATGTCCGGTCTGCCAGTTGATCAATCTCATTCTTCAACGATTCAGGCAATGACAGGATGTTGGTATCGACGAAACCGCGGATGATGAGAGACTGGGCTTTGTCCTTCGAAATCCCCCTTGAGCATAGATACTCGATTTCTTCCTTGGATATCTTGCCGATCGCGGCCTCGTGAGACATATCCACATCCCTGTATTCGGTTTCAAGCTCCGGAATGGCATAGATCCTGCCTTTTTCGTTGACGACAAGACCCCGGCATTCCAGATGCGCCTTAATATCGGGTGAAGCGGCCTTGAGGTGGCCGCGCGCGGTCACAGAACCCCCCAGGCTGACGGCCCGGGAGATGATTTCCGCAGACGACCCCCTGCCGTTAAAAATGACACGGGAGCCGATATCCTGGGACGATCCTTCATGAGCCACCATCAGTGAGCTGAAATGAGCCGTACTCATCTCATCAAGTACGGCTGTCGGATACATCGTGATGTTCTTGACGGGATCCAGGCAGATATAATTGGAGATAAACACTCCCGCCCTATCGACGATCGCGATGCTTTTGGGCTCAACGCTCGTCTCCCGTGTCCAGCTATGAATCATGGTGAAGTTCACATAAGCTCCTGCGCCGACAAAAAATTCCGAGATGCCCAGGTGATACGCTTCCCGCGAATCGGTGTGCGCCGTACAGCCGGTGATAATATAGACTTTTGACCCCGGTTCGGCGATGATGAGATTGTGGACCTTCTGTTTGAAATTCGCCTTCTTGAGATAGAGACACGCCTGCACGGGAAAAAGCACAGTCTTGCCGGCCTTGATCCTGATATAATAGCCGCCGGACGTCTCCTTCGGGTATTCCCGGCCAAGGACCGCAAAGGCCTTGCCATAGTAGGAGGCGGCATCGGGAACGGTCTTGAGGGCCTCGTCGATCCCCATAACCTCAATGTCCTCATACAGCGCTTTGCGTAAAAGCAAATCGCCGTCCTGCTGGATAAAGGAGCCCGCGCGCTCTTTCTCGGAAGCGATATAACCGATGCGCTCCAGATTCCGGACTTCATCTTTTCCAAGACGTGCATCGTCAACAGACATAAGATTCACTTCCCCCGGCAGGTGCGGCACTTCTCGTAACCGAATTGACGGATATCTTCAAAGACTTTGCGCGGATCGTCATAACAACGGATATCGCGGTCCATGAGCACACAGGCATGCTGGGCATCGACATAATCCAGGATATAGCCCGTATGCGTGATGATGAGCGACGCAACGCCATGTTCGCGGATAAAGGCATTGAGCACCTTGCCCATCATGGCGATATTTTCGATATCGACGCCGGATTCCGGCTCGTCCAGGAGCAAAAGTTTTGGCTTCTGGGATAACACCTGAAGAAGCTCCGAACGCTTCATCTCGCCTCCGGAAAAATTCACGTTGAGGTCTCTATCCATGAGCTCGCCGACATTGAGCTTATCGACATAGGGATCTTCCTGCGCCGGCCTGTGTGAAACCAGTTCCACCATCTGGCGCAGCTTGATGCCCCGGACCTTCGGAGGGTTCTGAAAAAGGACGCCAATCCCTTTTTGGGCGCGTTCATCCGTCGACAAACTGTTGATCGGCTCGCCGCCATAAACAATTCTTCCGCCGGTAACCGCATAATTCTCAAATCCCATAATGGCTTTGATTAATGTAGATTTGCCGGAACCGTTCGGCCCGAACAAAACAAGGGTCTTGCCGAAAGGGATCTGCAGGCTGAGATCTTTCAAAATCACTCGATTCCCCACCTCGACTGTCAAATCTTCGATCTTCAAGATACTGTCCATAAAAGCTTCCTATGGTTCACGCACCCGTTTTTTCTCAAGGCTCGATGCCAGCGACCGGGCGACCAGGGGATTGAGCGCCGAAGGCGGCAAGCCCATGATCCTGACTACCTGCCCGCACATGGCCATCAGGTCGGCCGCGGGATACTCGTTGACCACCTCAAACACCGCCCGCTGAATGCTGCGAAGAAAAATCAGGCTGTCATCCAGAGCCCGGAGCACCTCGGGGCCTCTTTTGGGATCGTCCCGCGATGAGAGCAAAACGTCAACATCTCCCACATACTTCAACCGATTGACGGACCGCGCGCACGCTTCGTTATCGTCGTAAATCGGTAATTGCCCCGGCAAGAGGACCGCATCCGCGCAAAACAATACCTTTTGTTTGCGCAGGAATAACGACAACGAGCCGCGGGAATGCCCCGGCGTATGGAATACCTCCACATCGAAACCTGCGCCCAGATTCAGGACATCGCCGTCTTTGAGAATCCGGTCGACCTTGACGGGACCGGCCACCAGCGTCTCAAAGCCAGCCACAGGCCGCTCCCTAAACTGCAGGCCGATGTCTTCGACCCAGCTCTTTTCAGAGAGGTGTGCCGCCACCATGCATCCCGTCATTTCACGGATCGCACACGCGGCGCCCATATGGTCCGGATGACTGTGCGTCAAGACAAGAACGGAAACGTCCTCCGGTTTGCGGCCGATGGAAGACAGGTAGTCGAAAATGATTTTCTGGCTCCCGGCCACGCCGCAGTCGATCAGGCAGACGGTGTCGCCGCACACCAGATAACAATAAACAACCCGGTCCAGAAAATGATCGGGCGCGACAGGAATGCGAAACGGAATCTTTAAAGCATGGATGCCTTCGGCGATTTTCATGAAGGACAACCCTCCAGAATAACAGACCTGGTCTCGGTCGACATTTCCCTGAGAGGTGCGACAGCCAGATATTCAGGAGACGTAAAACATTTCTTCAGGTCTTCCATGGAATCGAAAGCGATCACGACCATGCGCTCAGGCGCCCATGCGCCGAACATAGGCGTGACGCGCCCGCCTCTCACCAGATAGCGTCCGCCATAGTGACACACGATACCATAGGCCTTTTCAACATAGCGACTATATGTCTCCGTATCCCTGATCTTAATCTCAATCAGCATGTAGACCTTCGACCCCGCCATAAGTTTTTATCCTCAAAAAATCAGATAGCTGTGCTTGGCCCTTCTCCAGATATCCCAACACATTATGTCATCATCCGGGACGTTTTTCAACTGCAGCCGCGCCCTTCAACCAAAGACATGGCGACCTCTAACTTGGCCGCCGGGATTCAAGGGACCCTCCGGCCAAAATCCGCAACGCTTCGCAAGCAACGACAAGACCGAACATTCCCGTCATATAACTGATGGAGCCGCGCGGCGTACGTTTGCGGCCGCGTATATATGTCTCCTCATCCCCCTCTTCGCCCAGGGCCCCTCGGGGCCGCTGGGTGCCATAGACGCAAACAACGCCTTTTTCGATACCTCTTTTCTTGAGGCGCTTGCGGATCCTGCGCGCCAGAGGACAAATACTCGTCTGCGAGATATCGGCGACGCGGATGCAAAAAGGGTCCGTCTTATCGCAGGCCCCCATGGAAGAAATAACGGGGATACCGCGGCTGACGCAGAAAGCCAAAAGCTCCTGTTTCGGATTCAGACTGTCAATAGCATCAATGACGACATCCGGTTTGGGCTCAAGCAACATCTCCAGATTCTCAGGGCCTGCGAATGTATTGACGGCCAACACATGACAGTCGGGGTTAATATCTAAGACGCGCTTTTTGGCTACGACCGCCTTGGGCTTCCCTAAAGTAGATTCGAGGGCCAGGAGTTGACGGTTGATATTCGTGGGTTTGACCTCGTCGAAATCAATCAGGGAAAAAGACCCCACTCCTGCGCGCGCCATGGCCTCCAGAGCAAACGAACCGACAGCACCCAAACCTATGACGGCCGCGTGACTCTGTTTAAAACGCTGAACGGTGTCCTTCCCCAGCAACAAAGAAGTCCTGGAAAAACGTTTTGAACTTTCTGTCATATCCTCCCCCAAAAACCTTTCAGGCCGATGCAAGGCATCTGCTACTCCTCAAGATTTCCCGCCTTTCCACAAAAGAGAATCCTTGAGAATATCTACGATTTCATCGTCGCCTGTCTGCGAAAAATCGCCGTAAAACTGACTGATACCTGCCAAGAATATTGGCACCTGAAGGACAACAATCTCGTCGGCGGCTTCGGCCAAAATGTCAACGGCGTCGTCCGTCGCAACGGGCAGGGCGACGACAAGACGCTGCGGTTTCTCCCGGGCCAACGACCAAAGCGTGGCCAGCATGGTCGCGCCTGTCGCCACACCGTCGTCCACAACGATCACGAGGCGGCCTGCCAGAGGAATCTTTGATCTGACTTTCCGGTACTGCTGCGCACGCTCTTTGATGACGCCTGCCTGCCGCACTTTCTCCCTCTCGATATAACCCTCATCGGCCCCTGCCTGGGCTGCCAGAAGATCATTGAGATAAATCTGTCCGCTTTCCGCAAGCGCGCCGATCGCCAACTCCGGCTGGAGAGGTGCGCCGATCTTTCGCGTGACAGCGACATCCAGGTCTGCGTCGATGGCCTTGGCAATCTGGGCGGCCACGACGACGCCGCCGCGCGGGATACCAAGGACAACGGCATCTTTCCCTGCGAATTCTTTCAAAGCTCCCGACAGAATCCTCCCGGCTTCTGCACGATCCCGAAAGATACGGTCTTCGCGGAAAAGAATGCGTGCCTTACCCATCTCACACTCCTCCAAACACTCTTCGCATCTGCAGGGCTGCATCTACTCTATGATAAAACAAAGTCTAAACCATAGACCCGAAAAGGGCCGTGGCATTGGCGGTCGTCAGGGCTGCAACCTCGTCTAAGGTCATTCCAAGTATCTCAGACACTGTTTGCGCCACCAAAAGCAGACGGGACGGTTCATTCAACCCTGTTGAGCCCGCAGGCGGGATGTCAGGCGAGTCTGTCTCGATCAGGAGCCTGTCTCTTGGGACAGCTTGAAGCGCGCGGTGGCCTCGTGTATGACCCGAACGCGTAATCGAACAGGAAAAAGAAAAATAAAGACCGTAGGCCTGCAGAGACGGGATCATTTCTGCGCTTCCTGAATAGGAATGAACAACGCCTCCGGCATCCAGAGGACCAAAGTCTTTCAAGACATCAAACAAATCATCCCAGGCCCTGCTGCAATCAATCGAGACAGGCCACCGCAGGAAACGCGCCCGCGCCAACGGGGCCAAAAAGACTTCCCTCTGGTCCCGCTCATCGAAATCCTTAAGACCGTGGTCTAAGCCGATCTCGCCGACGCCCGACGGCAGGCGTTTCAGAAACCCCTCGAGATTGTCCAGCCATGTCTCAGAACGCTCCTTGATATACCACGGATGCAGTCCAAAGGAAGGAATGATCTCGCAAGGGTATTGCTCTTTGAGGACAGCCACGGCTTCCCAGTCGTCTTCCCTCGAACCGCAACACACCAGCCGACGCACACCCTTGTCTATGGCGCGGTCTATCAAGAACCGCAGGTCCCCCCTGATCCTCTCATCCTGCAAATGACAATGGGCGTCGATAAAAGAAACCATGAGAAGTTTACGGCTCTCCCCGGAACGGACGCCACTCTTCCATGACGGCGTGCGCACATCTTTTATAGGCGAAAAACGACGGCTTGGGCGTAAAATCCCAGCGGACCAGACCGAAGAAATCGACGCCGCTTTTAAAATGCCCCAGGTTGTCCCTAAAAAACGCCCAAAAGACCTTCTCGACATCATCTAAGTCCGTCAGTCGCCCGTATATATCTGTCACCCATGCAGCCTGCTGTTTTTCCGTCGGGCTTATACCTTCCCACCAGGCATTTTCCTTATTGGGCCGCTCAACGCCGGGCGCGCCGATCTCCGTAAACCATATCTTCTTGTCCCGGTCGCCGTTCCTGTCCATCTCACGGCGGACATTGCGGTATATCGCCAGGACCTCCATCATGGCTTTGGCACGCAAAGGATTGGCGAAAGGATGGATATTGACGACATCAAAATAATCCTTTCCTCCGTTACGATAGACATTTTTGATGGCGTAATAGCCGCTATTCGTCATACCGCCGAGAACGATCTTACAGGAAGGATCGACAGATTTGGCGGCTGCGTAAACTTTTTTGAGGAGTTCCGTATAGCGCTTCATGTCGTCCTGGGGAACCCAATAAGTTCTTGAATCCGGCTCATTCCAGATTTCCCAGTACTTAATCTTGTTTTTGTAGCGGGAGATAACTTGACAGACATAACGGACGAAGGTGGCGTCGTCATAGGGAGGGTAATTCCACGCCTCGCCGGCCCAGCTGACGGAATAACCCAGGATCCCCAAGACGCGGATCTGATGCTCCGTCAAAAGATCGACGATATAGTCATATTTCTCAAAATGCCACTCGCCGGGCTTCGGCTCGATGTCCTGCCACAGGAAATCAAAGCGCACCATCCCCACCCCCGCGTCCCTCATGAGGTCAACGACTTTTTTCAGAGAATCGCAGTCGTATTTATAGGCATTCCAGTCATGATACCAGCTCAAGAAAGCCAAAACGGCAAAAGGATCATAGCCGTTTTCTCGCCAATCTCTCGGAGAGGGATCGTAAACATCAGCCACGCCGTCCCCATCGCCGTCTGCGCTCGTCCGCCAGGGGATGGAGTAATCCTGGTCAAGAGCCAGAATCGCCTGTGTCTCTTTTTCGTTGGGGATCAGATGGGCATTACGTCTATTCCACTCGGCCACTCTGGTATGCGTGGCGGTGGCATAGGCAGGCTGTGTGCAGAAAAAAAGAAAAACAGAAAAAATACCCCACAAACAAACTCTGCGATTCCGCGCGGACGCTTGTTCCATAATCTCTCGATCGTATCTCTACGCCGTTTTCTTCCTTCTGGCGTAATAATCCCGCCAGAAATCCAGAAGGTCTTGCAGCGTCTTCTCAAAAGATATCTCGGGTTCCCAGCCCGTTGCCTGCTTGAACTTTGTGCAGTCGGGGATCTGGAGGGTCACGTCAGAAGGCCGCAGGAGCGCCGGATCGACCTTGATGGCGATCTTTTTATCCGTCATGCTCAAAAGTTTCTTGAGCATGTCGCCGACGGTCATGGATACGCTTCCGCCGATGTTGTAAACCTCGCCGGGCTTGCACTTATGGACGAGAAGCCAATAGGCACGCACCGTATCCCGCACGTCGGCAAACGTACGGACACTCTCAAGGTTGCCGACCTTGAGAACGGGTTCCTGGATACCGGCCTCAATCCGCGCAATCTGGCGGGCGAATGCCGAGGTAACAAAAACCTCTCCCCGGCGCGGGCCGGTATGCGTAAACATGCGCGTCGTGATAATGCGAAGACCATAAGACAAGCCGTACTGGAACGCCAACATATCCTCGCCTACCTTGCTGACCGCATAGGGCGAGGCCGGCCGGAAGGGCTGCGATTCCCTGATCGGGACTTCGTTCTCGCGCACCTGTCCATAGACCTCGGAGGAACTGCAGATGTGGATAACGGGATCAATCTTGGCGTAACGCACCGCTTCCAGGAGATTGACCGTCCCGCAGATGTTGGTCTCCAGGGTGTTGACGGGCGCGCTGAAGCTGGTCATGACATAAGACTGGGCCGCCAAATGAAAGATGATATCCGGCCTGACGGCGGCGATCACGTCCTGGACGGACTTGGCATCCAGAAGCTCGCAATAATGAAGCTGGATCTTCTCGATGATGTGTGCGATGTTTTCAACGGGAGAACGCCAGCGCCGCGTCCCATGGATTTCGATATCGCCGTCGTTAAGGGAAAGGATATAGTCGGCGAGGTGGCTGCCGACAAACCCTGTGATCCCGGTAATCAAAACATTTTTTTTCATGGGGAACTCCTTTATTCTGCTTCTATCGAGTTTTTTCAATCGTGACGATCATGGCGTGGCCCAGCAAAAACAACAAAGGCCTTGCCAATACTTCCAGGGCATCGACAGCCCCGAACAAAACCTGCGGCACGAATGGCCGGAAACTCAGGCCCCCGGAAAGCGTATATCTCAAAAAATCATGATAAACGATTGATTTAATTTTCAGGCGCGGAAACTTCCTCTCGAATATCCGACGGTCTCTCTTGAAGATAATGGCAGGCATGGCCATATTGGCGCCTTTCAACCTGCCTGTGCCGTTCTCTTCGGTCAGGCGCCATGCCTTCACCGTTTTATCCGTGTGCTCGTGATGGAAATGCCTGTTCATAAAATACCCGAAAGGCGTGGATGACGGCTCGTTACAAACAAACATGCCGCCCGGGACCAGGACGCGGTCGATCTCGGCGAAACATCGTTCGGGCTCGGGGATATGGTGCAGAACGGCGTTAGCATAGACGGCCTTTAAGGATGCGTCGGCAAACGATAGCTTCGAAGCATCTTCAACCCTGTCTATTCCTTCTCCGGCGACGACGTCTGAAGTGATGACGGTCGGGATGATCTCTTTTAAAAAGCCTCCGCCCGAGCCGATCTCCAGAGAAGGCTGACACAAGCCTCTCAGCCCCTCTTCGACTTTTTTAAAAGAACCGTAAATAAAAAGAT
>CAZAYJ010000034.1:0-10051 GCA_964489335.1 uncultured Planctomycetia bacterium | reverse complement strand
GCCGGAGACGCTCAGGGATACGATCGTCAGGGTCGAGAATCTTACGAAAAACAACAAGAAATTGTGTGTGATCCTCGCGTTCAACTACGGCAGCCGCCGGGAGATTGTCGATGCCGTCAGGCATATCGCAACGGATGTCGCCGCGGGGCGGCTCCGGCCCGAAGATATCGATGAAAAAGCTATCGCGGATGCCCTCTACACCCCTGGCGTTCCTGATCCCGATCTCTTGATCCGTACGTCGGGCGAAATGCGTTTGAGCAATTTTCTCCTCTGGCAGTTGTGTTACACAGAGCTTTATGTGACGAAGATCTTTTGGCCGGATTTCCGCAAGAGGGATTTCGAGCATGCCATAAAAGAGTTCCAGAAACGCCAGCGCCGGTTCGGGGGTGTCCATGATTGAGAAGAGGATTATTTCGGCGGTTGCCTTGGGTGTTCTTGCCCTGGCCAGCATTTTTTCCGAGATCCTTTATGTGGTGACCGTGACCTGCTTGGTGACACTAGGCCTTTATGAATTTTTCAGCCTGGTCGAGCGCAAGGGGATCCCCATCTACAAGTACTTCGGCACCGTCATTGGTGTCGTGATTCCCCTGTCTATTTATTTCAAGTTTGAGCTGACGAAGGGCTGGGAGTTTTTGTTTGTGACGGTGGCGTTGATTAGTCTGTTTATCCTTCAGTTTTCTCGCACGCAAAGCGACAATGCCGTCGTGGCCATCTCAACGACCATGTTCGGAATTTTCTACATTTCCTGGCTTTTCAGTTTTATGATCAAGATCCGCATTCTGGATAACGGGATGGCGCTGGCGGGTTGCCTGTTGCTGATAACCAAGGGGGCCGATATCGGGGCGTTCCTGGTTGGCATCAAGTGGGGTAGGCATTCCCTGATCCCCAAGATCAGCCCCAAGAAGACAGTCGAAGGCGTCTGCGGAGGCATCGCGTTCGGCATTTGCGGCGCTTTGGCAAGCAAATCCTTTTTGCCGCCGTGGCCTGTTTTTTCTTTTACGAATCTGGCCCTTTTGGGCATCGCCCTCAGTCTCTTGGGTCTATTGGGAGATTTGTCTGAGTCGTTGATCAAGAGGGACTGCGCCGCCAAGGATTCCAGTCGGATCTTTCCGGGGATGGGGGGAATTATGGACGTGATCGACAGTCTCCTGTTTACGGCCCCGGCTTTTTATTTTTTCATCCATTATTATACGAGCCGCGTATTTTCCGGACCGACGGTTTTTTAATGACCCCACAATTTATGGGGCCTGCCGCAAGCGGCAAGCGAACGTAAGTTGTCAGGGCGAATCTTGAACGCTTAAATATTATTTCAGTGAAATCCCGCGTCAGCGGAGAACTCCGTTGCCACTGAGCGAGTCTTTCGCGGAGCGCAGGAAATTCGCGAAATAGCGGGGCGGTTGGGGTGGATCAGGCATTCAGATGAAAAAAAATGTCGTGATACTGGGGTCCAGCGGATCCATTGGCGAGAGCGCCTTGAAAGTGGCGCTTATGTTTAAAGACAAGATCCGCGTTGTCGGGCTCTCGGTCAATACCAGGATCGACAAGCTGGCTTCTCAGATACGGGCGTGCGCACCGCGTTATGTCGCCGTCGCCGATGAGGACAAGGCGCGGGTTTTTCGTCCTTCCGCCGGCAAGGGAGTTAAGGTGTTGGCGGGACGTCAGGGTGTCTGTGCCCTGGCTGCGCTTAAAGAGGCCGATATCGTCCTGATCGCTGTTGTCGGCGCCGAGGCGATCTATCCTTTATGGAGCGCGATCCGCGCCGGAAAGACCGTGGCCCTGGCTAACAAGGAGTCCGTCGTCGTAGGCGGGACCCTTGTGGCGGACGAGGCGCGTGTGCGCGGGGCCAGGATCATTCCTATTGACAGCGAACAGAGCGCGATCTTTCAGTGTCTGGAAGGATATAATGCGTCGATGGTTAAGCGCGTATATCTGACGGCATCGGGCGGTCCGCTCATAGATTATTCCCGTAGCCGTCTCAAGAATGTGTCCAGGGCGGCTGTTTTGGCACATCCGCGCTGGAAGATGGGGCCTAAGATCACGGTGGATTCGGCGACTCTCATGAATAAGGGGCTCGAGGTGATCGAGGCCAAAAATCTTTTCGGATTGCCCTTAGACAAGATCAAGGTCCTTGTACACCGTCAGGCTCTCGTGCATTCGATGGTGGAATATATGGACGGTTCCATTCTGGCACAGCTGGGGGTCACAGACATGAAGTTGCCGATCCAGTACGCGTTGAGTTATCCTGAGCGCTGGGCCAACGGCGCCTTGAGTCTTGATCCTTTGCGGATGGAGAGCTTGGATTTTTCGGCGCCCGACATAGGCAGATTTCCGTGTCTGCGCCTGGCCTACGAGGCGGCGCGGTCCGGCGGAAGCGTCCCCTGTGTGCTGAACGCGGCCAATGAAGTGGCTGTGGCGTCTTTTCTCGCTGGGCGGATGAGTTTCGGGCGCATCGCGGATGTCATCGAGGAGACGCTGGGGGCTCCGGGGTGTCCCAGCCGGTTGGCATCCCTTGAGGATATTTTTGCCGCCGATGCTTTTGGCCGCCGGGTCGCACGGGAAAAGGCCATGAAATATGCGTCGGCTTCGCGCGTGAGCACTTGAAAATTTGCGCCCATAGTTCCCAGGACGGCCGCCCGGAGTAAATTTTCCTGATTTGTTGAAACAAGCAGACCGAGAAAGGGTGGGCCATAACTGAGGGGGTTTATTTTATGGCCCTTCTGATGGGCCAGGTGCAAAACCCCCATATAGGCAAAATGAAGGAAAATGTATGATTATTTTTGTCGTGATTCTGAGTATCCTGATTCTCATTCATGAGCTCGGCCATTTTCTCGTTGCCAAATGGCAGGGTATCCGTGTAGAAAAATTCTCTCTGGGGTTCGGTCCAAAACTTCTGTCGAAAAAGGTGGGGGCCACAGAGTATATGCTGTGTCTTGTCCCTTTCGGCGGGTTTATCAAGATGGCCGGCGACAGCAAAGAGGAATATCGGGGTACTCCTGATGAGTTCCTTTCGCGCGCGCCCGGCCGTCGCGCCCAAGTGATCTTTGCCGGCCCATTTTTCAACTATCTTTTGGCATTCTTCTGCCTGTGGATGGTTTTTTATCTTGGTTATCCCAAATTCAGCTCCACGATTGGCGAGTTGATGCCGGGTATGCCTGCAGCCAGCGTCGGCCTGAAGGCAGGCGATACCGTGATCGCTGTTGATGGAGAGCCGGTCCGGTTCTGGGAGGACATGACCCGCCGTATTCATGCGAAAAAGGGCCAGAACGTGCAGTTGAAGGTGAAGCGTGACGGCAAAGAGTTCGATGTCTTGCTGACTCCGCAGGCTAAAGAAGTGGAAACGATCTGGGGCAGAAAAGTGGAGGTCGGCCTCATCGGCGTCAAGCCGTCGGACGAGATCATCAAAGTCAGATACGGCCTCTGGACGGCCCTCGTCAAGGGCACACAGACATTATGGGACATGACCATCATGACGATTAAGGCCCTTTTTTATATTATCATCGGGACGATGTCGTTTAAGGATTCGGTGACGGGCCCCCTGGGGATCTTTTTTATCACCACCAACGCCGCCAAGATCGGCTTTTCCTCCATCCTGCATGTCATCGGCATCCTTAGCATGAGCCTGGCGATCTTTAACCTTTTGCCGCTGCCTATTCTCGACGGAGGCCATATCTTTTTTGCGGGCCTGGAGCGTTTACGCGGCCGTCCTCTGGCTTCCAAGACTGAAGAGATCGTCAGTAACGTGGGGATGAGTTTTTTAATCATCCTGGCCATATTCATCTTTTGCAACGACTTGATACGTTACGGTTATTGGGATAAATTTTTGGCAATGTTCCAGAAGTAACCGGCAAACTGGCCGGCCGGATCATCCGCCAACGAGCTGTCATGTTGAAGATCAAAAGACGAAAAACAAGAACAGTAAAGATCGGAAAGGTCAGAATCGGTTCAGGGTATCCGATCGCCATCCAGTCTATGGTCAAGACCCGGGCGCGCGATGTCGAAGCCTCTGTGGCGCAGATCCTGGAATTGGAGGATGTTGGTTGCGAGATCGTGCGGCTGGCTGTTGAAAACCTGCAAGATGCGGCCGCGCTGGGAAAGATCAGACGCCGCGTGCATATTCCCTTGGTGGCGGACATCCACTTTGATTACCGTCTTGCGCTGGCAGCCATAGAAACTGGCGTAGACAAGATCCGGCTGAATCCGGGCAATATTTTCAAGCCGCAAGAAGTCAACGAGGTGGCTTTGGCTGCCAAAAGAGCCCATATTCCTGTGCGCATAGGAGCCAATTCAGGGTCTTTGCGCCAGCGCGGCCGCGATACGGCGGCGGGCCTGGTCAAGAGTGTGCTGGCTTATTTAAGAATTTTTGAAAAAGCAGGGTTTTATGATCTCGTGATTTCTCTGAAAGGGTCGCATGTGCTTGATACCATTGAGGCTTATAAAAAAATAGCCCTTGTCTGTGATTACCCGTTGCATCTGGGGGTGACGGCTACAGGCCTGCCTATGGATGGTATTGTTAAGTCCAGTGTGGGGATGGGAGAGTTGTTATTTCACGGCATTGGTGATACAATAAGGGTATCTTTGCTCGACCGGCCCCATAACGAGGTCGCCGTCGCCAGATTCCTGCTCAATAGCTTAGGGTTACGACATTTTGGCCCAGAGCTGGTGTGTTGTCCTACATGCGGCCGGTGCGAGGTCGATTTGTCTTCAAAAGCAAGGCGTATCGAAGACTGGCTTGCGAAGAGGGGCTTTTTCAGAAAGGGCCGCAACCATTCCTATAAAATCGCCGTGATGGGGTGCATTGTGAATGGTCCCGGAGAGGCGCGGGAGGCGGACCTGGGGATTGCTTTTTCCAGACATAAGGGGATTTTGTTCAAAAAAGGCCGGATCATCCAGACTGTTGAGCTCAAAAAAGGGGAAGAGGCGCTCCTGAAACTTCTGGAAGGAGAGATGGGATGAAGGATTTAAAAGAGATCAAGGAAAAGATCCGTCAGCACCTGATCAGCGGCGAATACCTTTTGAATATGCGGACCATGGACAAAGAGAAGCTCCGTAAGGATATTGTCCGGTCCATGGAATATATTATTTCCATCGAACGCCTGAGTGTGCCGCTGGAGGACCGCGAGAAGATCATTACCGAGCTCATCGACGAGGTTGCCGGCTTTGGCCCCCTCAGCAATCTTTTGAGCGATCCTTTTGTTTCCGAGATCATGGTCAACGGCCCTAATGACGTCTATGCCGAAAAAAACGGCATGATGGCGATGACGGATATCAAGTTCGAAAGCAACCGCCAGCTCTTGCAGACAATCGAAAAAATCATGGCGCCGACGCAGCGCCGTGTCGATGAATCGAGCCCGTACGTGGACGCCTCGCTTCCCGACGGTTCCCGTGTCAATATTGTGCTGCCGCCGTTGTCCCTGGTGGGACCGATCATTACGATCCGTAAGTTCTCCAGGGATATCGCGACGATGGAGGACCTGATCAAGCGCGATACGCTGACCGATAAGATGGCCAAGTTCTTGATTGCGGCGATTCGGGCTAAGCTCAACATCATCTTTGCCGGGGCGACAGGCGTCGGCAAGACGACGACACTCAACGTCCTGTCGCATTATATCGATGAGTCCGAAAGGATCATTACAATTGAGGACACCAACGAGTTAAGACTCAAGCAAAAACATGTTGTTCCTCTGGAGGCCCGCCAGGCCAATGTCGAAGGCAAGGGCGAGGTGACCATCAGGGACCTTTTCAAGAATTCCCTGCGTATGCGGCCCGACCGTATCATCCTGGGCGAGATCCGCGGCAGCGAGGCCCTGGATATGCTCCAGGCGATCTCGTCGGGTCACGACGGGGCGCTGGCGGTCCTTCATGCCAGCTCGCCGTCGGATGTCGTCTCGCGCATCGAGACGATGATTATCACGTCCAATACGGCGATTCCCCTGTGGGCCATCCGGCGGCAGATGTCGAACGCTATCGATATCATCGTCATGCAGGAGCAGCTTTTGGACGGCAGGCGCAAGGTTACGCATATCACGGAGGTCCAGGGTGTACAGAATGACGAGGTCGTGTTGAGAGACCTCTTTTCCTATGAGATCGCAGGTATTTCCGAAGAAACGAAGCAGGTGATGGGACAGTGGAAGACCTGGGGTGTTGTGCCGTCGTTTTATCCGCGCTTCAAGCTGCGCGGACTGGACGTTCCTCAGGATATTTTTCAATCGGAAGGATAATACAGATGTACTGGAGTCGATCGTTCATCACGACACTCAAAGAGGCGCCCGAAGCCGCCGAGAGCGCCAGCCATAGACTCATGCTGCGTTCGGGGATGGTGCGGATGCTTATCTCCGGCGTCTATTCCTATTTGCCTTTAGGGTATCGGGTCCTGGCGCGGATCGAGAATATCGTGCGCCAGGAGATAAACAGGACAGGGGCCCAGGAGTTGCTGTTGCCGAGCCTGCAGTCGATCGAGCTCTGGCAGAAGACGGGGCGCGACGAGCTGATGGGTGAGACGATGATCCGCTTCCAGGACCGCCGTGGACGCAAGCTATGTCTGGGGCCGACGCATGAAGAGGTCATCACGGAGTTGGCTGCAGCCTACGTTAAATCATGGAGGGACCTGCCGTTTACGCTCTACCAGATCCAGACGAAATTCCGGGATGAATTGAGGCCCCGGTTCGGCGTCGTGCGTTCCTGTGAGTTCATCATGAAGGACGCTTACAGCTTTGACAGGGATCTGGAGGGTTTAAACCAGATTTACGAAAAGATGCGTCAGGCGTACGAGACGATCTTCAAAAGGTGCGGTCTCGATTTTGTTTCGGTCAAGGCGGATTCCGGCGTGATCGGCGGCGATCTGTCCCATGAGTTCCTGGTGCCTGCGGAGAGCGGCGAAGATATCGTCTATCGCTGCAAGATCTGCGGGATGGTGATGGGGGCGCACGAGGCTGAGATCGAGGAATGCCCGCACTGTCATAAGGACATGGAAAAGCTCAACGCCCTTGAGGTCGGACATATTTTCAAGTTAGGCGATAAATACTCTAAAAGTCTTGGCGTTAAGTTTCTTGACGAGGCGGGTCAGCAGAAGATCGTTCAGATGGGGTGTTACGGCATCGGCGTCAGCCGGCTGATCGCCGCCGTCATCGAACAGAACCACGATGACAACGGCATCATCTGGCCCAAAGAGGTCGCGCCTTTTGATGTCTTGATCGTGCCGGTCAACGTCAGCGACAAGCTTATCTGGGAAGAAGCGGTCAGGCTTCATGACGAGCTGGGCCGCCAAGGGCTCGATGTGCTCTTGGACGACAGGGATGAACGCGCCGGCGTGAAATTCAAAGATGCGGATTTGACGGGTATTCCCCGGCGGATCATCGTGGGGACCAAATGGGCCAAGGAAGGCAAGCTTGAATTCAAGGACAGACGGACTGGAGTTGTCACGGAGGTTCAGGGTGGCGCGCCGGCCGGTTTGATGGATCTCATACGGAGTTGACATGGAAAAATACGAAAAATTGCAGATGATCAAGTCCGAAGTCAGGGAGAAAGTCTTGCAGCGCGCCAAGAAAACGGCCTTTGATTATCGCGTTGACGAAACGGCCGTGCGCCGGCAGATCGAGCTGGTGCTGGAATCGGTGGTACAGAGCAAGATGGACGGCCAGATCGAAGACGCCCTGCGGCGTTATATCATCGAGGAGGTCATTAATGAGATTTTCGGCTTTGGGCCCATCGATCGGCTCATCACGGACCCGGCGGTCTGGGAGATCATGGTCAACGGTCCCAAAGAGGTTTATGTGGAGCGCGAAGGCAAGCTGCAGAAAGCGGACGTCTTTTTTGAAAATGAGGCCCAGCTTTTTTTCTATATCGAGCGCATCCTTTCGCCTTCGGGCCGGCGCGTCTCCGAGGTAGAGCCTTACATCGACGCACGCCTGCCGGACGGTTCTCGCATTAACGTCGTGCGGGCCCCCGTGGCGCCTTACGGGCCGATCTTGACGATCCGCAAGGCCAATCGCCGGATCCTTGGTTTGAGCGACTTGATCGCGCGTCATACCCTCGACGACAAAGCGGCGCGGTTCCTGAAGTCTTGTGTCAAGAACCATCTCAATATCATCATCGCCGGTGGCCCCGGCTCGGGGAAGACGACGATCTTAAACCTCCTGTCCGTTTATATCCAGGAGCATGAGCGTGTGATTACCATCGAGGATACGCTGGAACTGCGCATGGAAAACAAGCACCGTGTGGCCATGGAAACCCGTCCTGCCAACATCGAGGGCAAGGGGGAGATCACGATCCGCGACCTGGTGCGTAACGCTCTGCACATGCGGCCGGACCGTGTCATCATCGGCGAGGTCCGCGGCGAAGAGGCGCTGGATATGCTGCAGGTCATGAATATCGGCCGCGTCGGCTCGATGACGACAATGCACGCCAATACCGGGCTTGATGCGCTCCTGCGGCTGGAGACCATGGCCATGATGGGCAGCACCAACGTTTCGGCCCAGATGATCCGGCGTCAGATCATCTCTGCCATTGACATGGTGATTGTCGCCGACAGGCTTCCCGATGGTTCGCGCAAGGTCATGGCGATCTCGGAAGTCACCAAGGAACACACGTCGGATTACGTCCTTAAGGACATTTTTGTTGCGCAGAGACGGCATGAGAATGGCCAGGTGATTTTTGAACTTAAGCCTACGGGATATGTCCCGGCGTTTCTGGAAAGATTTCTGGACGGCGACGCCGTCAAGGAAGACCTGAAGGTCGTGTGATGAACCATGAGATATTACTGAGGATCAGGCCTATTGCCGAGGCATACCTGGGACGCGCCGGCTACGTTCTGGTGGATATGCGTTTTTACAGAAGGCCGGGCGCGCCGGCGGTTTTGGAAATCCTCGTAGACAGGGCCGAGGGCGGCATTTCTCTCGATGAATGCAGCAGCCTTAACAGGGAGCTCGGCGATATCCTTGAGGCGGAAGGGTTTTTGAGCCAGGCGTATGTGCTGGACGTCTCAAGTCCAGGTCTGGACAGGCCGTTGGCGACAGCTGGAGATTTTCGCAGGGCCAGAGGCCGCCAGGTCAGATTTTTCCTCAAGGAGCTTGTCGAGGGCAAATTGGAACATTGCGGTACGGTGGACGACATATCCGACGACACCGTGACGATCAGGGTAACGGATAAAAAAGGAAGCAGGGCGATCGCGATCTCCCTGGCAAACATCAACAAAGCAAAGCAGGCTATTGGTCCCGTGAATAAGCGGGACCGTTAAACGGCGCCGCGGGACGGTGAGCGGCCCGGTTCCTGAGCGCTTCCTCGATGTTTTTATTTTGATTGGTGAGGCGGCCCGGTGGCGCTTGTCTGGTTCCGACAGGCAGGTGCCCAAGCCAAATCTGAGGTTTTGAGAAAATAGGAGCTTTTATGAGCAGTGAATTGCTGGCAATTTTGGACCATATTGAACGTGAGCGCGGTGTGAGCCGCGAAGTGCTGATTCAGGCGGTAGAGTCTGCTATGGTGAGCGCCGTCAAGAAGGCGATCGGCGCCAAGAACATGGAAAACATCCGGGTGACCATCGACAGGACCGACGGCAAGATCAAGGCCTTCATGGACGATCAGGAAATCAAGACCGTTGATTTCGGGCGTATTGCGGCGCAGACCGCCAAGCAGGTGATCATCCAGAAGATCCGGGAGGCGGAAAAGGACGTCATCTTCAACGAGTTTAGTGCCAAAGTCGGCGATATCGTCAGCGGGACCGTTTACCGGTTCGACAAGGGCAATATCGTCGTGGACCTCCTGGGCAAAGCCGAGGGGATCCTGCCCAAGCGCGAACAGTCGCCCCGCGATGATTTTCGTCAGGGCCAAAGGGTCCGCGCCTATGTCTTGGAAGTCAAGAAAGAGACAAAGGGGCCGCAGATCATCCTGTCGCGCACGCGCCCTTTTTTCGTCAAGAAGCTTTTTGAGCTGGAGGTCCCGGAGATTTTCGAAGGGATCGTCGAGGTGAAGTCCATTTCGCGCGAGGCGGGCGAGCGGACCAAGATCGCTGTCTGGTCGAAAGACGAGAAGGTGGATTGTGTGGGCGCCTGCGTGGGGA